>JAAUOQ010000154.1 GCA_012034795.1 Leptolyngbyaceae cyanobacterium CRU_2_3 | reverse complement strand
TAGAGGTATCTAGCCCAGAGGCGTCTCAGTCAGAGGCATCTCATATCTTTGCGACCCCCCTTACACTATCTAGCTATGCTCCTGCTGCTTATGCCCAAGATCTAGCCTTGCTGCTGCAAGCACTAAATATCTCGCGAGCCTGGTTAGTGGGACATTCCTTGGGGGGTAGTATTGCCCTGTGGACGGCAGATCAAACTCCCGATACGATCGCAGGCGTTATTTGTGTCAATGCGGGTGGTGGTATTTATCTCAAAGAAGAATTTGAAAAATTTCGGACAGCGGGACGACAGCTTGTAGAATTTCGCAGGCGTTGGTTGGCTTACCTTCCGGGTTTAGCTATCCTGTTGTCTCGGCTGAATGTAGCTCGGCCGCTTGCCCGTCGTTGGGGCAAGCAACGATTACAAGATCTACTCAATGCCCAATCGGACGCTGCACTGGGTACGTTACTGGAATCTACTACCGAAGCCGCAGTTCATCTCTTACCCCAGGTCGTAGCTCGCCTCTCTCAGCCCGCTCACTTTATTGCAGGTGCTAACGATAGGGTGATGGAACCTAAGTATGTCAGCCATCTTGCTAGCTTTCACACTTCTTTTGAGTGTTGCGGTAGCAATGTCAGTGAGATTCCCAATTGTGGACATCTCGCTATGTTAGAACAACCAGAGGCGATCGCCCAGAAAATTCGGGAGATTTTAAACCAGCATTCGGAAAAATAAGGCTAGGCCATAATGGCATCTCGTTAATTTGGGTGATACAAGCGAGAAGCGCTAGGGTCTGCTTCATTTGGGCATGGCTAAGCAGCATCGTACAGCTTCATTACGTCTGAGATTGCCATTCTAGACTGGGCACCCAACGTCAAAGGTGAAGTATGTCCCCGCTGAAAATGCTCTGCCGCTGCACAGGCAATCATGGCAGCATTGTCTGTACAAAACTTGAGCGGGGGAAATAAAACCCGTAGAGAATGCTTGGCGGCTGCGGCTTGCAAATGTTGCCGCAAGGTACTATTCGCAGCTACGCCACCCCCTATAGCGATCGTGGTCAATCCATAATCCAAAGCACAGGCGACCGCTCGTTTAGTGAGTGCTTTGGCCACAGTTTCTTGGAAACTAGCGGCAATATCAGGAATGGGCAGAGGATGCTCAGACTGCTGGAACTGCTGCGTTAGCCGCAACACTGCCGTCTTGAGACCACTAAAGCTAGTGTCATAACGATGATAACCCCCTGTAGGGAGTGAAATCTGTCCTTCGGGCAAGGCGAACGCTTGAGCGTTACCTGTCTGGGAGAGGCGATCGATCACAGGCCCCCCAGGATAGCCCAAGTTCAGCATTCGTGCGACTTTATCGAACGCTTCTCCAGCAGCGTCGTCGCGAGTTTGTCCCAAAATTTCATAGTATCCACACTCCTTGACGTAAATCAGGCTCGTGTGTCCTCCCGATACCAGCAAACAAAGAAACGGCGGCTGCAAACTGGGATCGGTGAGATAGGACGCATAGATATGCCCCTCCAAATGATGTACACCCAGAAAAGGTTTTTGGTACAGCATCGCCAATGTTTTACCGGCGGTCAATCCTATCAATAAAGCACCAACTAGACCTGGCGCACAGGTGGCCGCTATGCCATCAATCTCTGCCCAAGTGATTTGGCCTTGCTCTAAAGATTGAGCGATTGCCCAGTTCACAGTTTCCACATGCTGACGAGAAGCAACTTCAGGCACCACCCCCCCATAGGGCTGATGTACCGCAATTTGTGAGGAGACGATGCTACTGAGGACTTGACGATTGCGAACAATGGCCACAGAGGTTTCATCGCAACTCGTTTCAATGGCAAGAAGGGTAGGCATAGCTTAAAGAAGCAAACAAACGAAGTTTGTCAATGTATTGTTACAAAAATAGAAGGTTTTCAGACATTGCTGACCCCACTTTTAGAGATTATTTGAAACTAAGTAAACTTCTTTTAAGAGCTTAACTTTACTGGGTCAACCTTGGGAGTATGATTGCTCTGACAACCCTAAAATACCTTGTACAAATAACTTAACGTTTTGTACAAAAATTTGCAATTTATAAATGAAGGGAAACAACTCCATGCGAAGATTGTTTGCTCTAGTTCTAGTCCTTTTCCTATGTTTTAGCTTTGCTCCATCCGCCTTGGCAGATGTGGCAGGATTAACCCCTTGCGGTCAATCTAAAGCTTTCTTAGGACGAGCTGCTAATGCTACAACCTCCCAAGCTAAAGCCCGCTTTGAAGCCTATGGCAACTCAAATGTCCTCTGTGGCACGGATGGTTTGCCTCACCTGATTGTCGATGGTCGCCTTGACCACCTGGGCGAATTCATTATCCCCAGTATTCTGTTCCTGTACATTACAGGCTGGATCGGCTGGGTAGGTCGCGCCTATATCATTGCTGTCCGAGGCGAGAAAGATCCTGAAATGAATGAAGTTGTAATTGACGTACCCCGCGCAGTTCAATTGATGCTGACAGGCTTTGCCTGGCCTTTAGCAGCAATTAAGGAGTTGACAACGGGTGAGTTAACTGCGAACGATAACGAAATTACTGTATCGCCTCGCTAGTTGTACTTACACCATTCATTGTTAGGAGCACATTGATGAACTATTTCCTGAAGTACCTTTCAACGGCCCCTGTCCTGGCAACCGTCTGGATGTTTATTACAGCCGGAATTTTGATTGAATTTAACCGCTTTTTTCCCGACCTTTTGTTCCATCCTTAAGATACATAGCAATCCCAAATCAGTCATGAGAGAACCAAAAAGGGGTTTGGGAACTTCGTTCCCAAGAAGGGGCAACACCCGTCCACCACGTTCTCAAAAATCATTTAGGACTGCTATAGAATGCTTTGGGTTAGTTATAGAAAGTAGCCTGAGCTTAGGGTAAAAAGAATTGCGCTCAATGCGCTATATCAAGGCGAATCTTTGAGGATGATAGCTGTAGTAAGTTTTTCTATAGCCTTTGTTCAAAAGGTTCGCCTTAACTATCTCTAAACCAAACAGCACTGACCTGAAGAAAGATAGTGGGTAATGCCCACCCTAGAAATTATGGAGACTCTCTTTGAAACCCAGCGCTTCACTCTTTAGATCCGTGAAACTGAGTTTCATGAACCGGAGATTTATGGACAGATGGAGTAGGTGAATTGACGATTTGAGTCCGAATTAAAGTTGAAGCGGGTTTAGGGATGAATGCCTTCTGAAAGCTTGTAGTTGGCTTAGAGGGGGCCATAACAACTAATGCTAATGCCACCCAAGCCGCAGTCAATAATGCTCCAAAATCACAATGTAAAAATTTCACCCAGGAATCCTCCTCACCGAGCGAGCCAGTGTCATGCAGAAAATTGGAATTGGTAGTAGCTGCACTGACTGAAGGCTAGTCAGGCTGACCACCCCAGGATTAGCTCAAACTTTGGAAGGGTGTAGCGCTAAGCGAGAGCAATCGCCGGTTTCAGTCCTTCACCTGTCTCAGTCCTACATAAAGAAGATGCTGCCATATCTCACAGCATAGACACCAGTGTTTCTAGTCCATCTTCACGGAGACAATACTTTACTACGAACATTTCTGAAGAAAATAATAAATCTGGCTGGCTTCACAGGATCATGTCTTTGAGGCATTAACTGGAACAGATTTGCTCAAAACTAGGTCATTTGCAGTGAATCGTTGCACAATCAGTTTGGTGCAGCAAGGCTTTTGCAAATAAGTTAGTCACATATGTCCATGCAACGTCCAGAGTTGAGCTTAGGTATCAAGATTTTTCAAGCGTTTGTTTTAGGGGCCGGTCTAGTTACGGGACTGTTTGTCGATGTGCCAGCGATCGCCCAAAATCCTACCACTATCTTTGAAAACCCTACCCTTAGCCCTAGTTTTACCCCCGATCCCACGATGGTTCGGGGCATTAGCGGGGGGGAAGTGCCTGCCAGCCAAGTGACAGGCAAGGCCGAAACAGCGACAGGGCCCTGCAACGGCTTTGTCGATGCGCCCCCTGATCATACGATTGTACTAACGCAGTATTTTAATTATCTCAGTTTGCAAGTGCAAAGCACAGATGATACGACTCTGGTGATTCGTGGCCCAGGCGGCACCTGGTGTAATGACGACTATTCTGGAAAGAACCCTGGCATTGCCGGAAAGTGGCTCTCCGGCACCTACCAAATTTGGGTGGGTTCCTATGAAAAAGGAAGTATTTCCCTTACGTGATGAGAATTACAGAGTTACAGCAGTAGAGACAACTCTTTAGCTTGGCTAGAAATCTTCTAGCAGTGGGGCCAGACGATTCAACAGCGGATCGATTTCCTCAACCCTGGCAGGTGGAGTCGGCATCGGTGGTTTAGATGGCAATGCCATTGTTTCCTCAGAGGTTTCTAATCGTGCCAGCCGATCGGTGAGTTGGCGTACCTGCTGCTCTAGAAACTCCTTTCGCTCTAGCGATTCTAGGCGATCGCTCAACTCACGCATTTGTTGCTCTAACCGCTTTAGCGCATAGCGTTGACGCGCCTCCTCCTTACCCTCCAACCGGGCAACCTGCATTTGCAGGTCTAAAATCTGCTGTTGTAGGGGAGGCGTGGGCAGTCGATCGGCCGCCAGCCATTGCTGAAGGGCTTGCTTACACAGGTCACTAAAACTCAAAGATTGCGCTTCTAGAGCTTGATCAACAGCTTGCAGCAGGGTTTGATCTGTTGCTGTCGTAAACTTCACCATGCGACTGGATTTATCTTTGCGATCGCTGCCTTTAGCCTGCTCTGGTTGTGCCGATTCCATCACCATGCTTACCCTTGCGCTGCTGCCAGTTTGTTAATCATTGCCACGAGTTGCGCCTCACCATAGATATATTGACCCAGGGCGTTGGCCTGCCGGGAGGGTTTGGCCAAGTGTCCTTTCAAACGAGCCTCCCGCAGTAGCGGACGAAAATCATTCCAGAAGAATTCGCCACCGCCCCCACTGACGATCACATCGGTGACTCGTTCGGGAAGCCAGTTGATCAGGCGATCGCTCAGTTCTCTGGCAAAGCTTTTGCGAAGACTGGGCAAAATGTCATCTAGATTAGTGGGTTTGGTTTCGCCACGAGGCCGGTAGAAGCGTTCGCCCTCTGGACGGTGAACCACTTCAATCAGTGACAGAGATTGGCTGTCGGCTCCCTGAATTTGGGCTGCGACCTGTTCATAAAACTGGCTCATGGCAAATGGCTCGCTCTTGGATGCCCCTCTAGCAAACCGGAAGCGATCGACCATCAAAAAGTCGGTCGTTTGATGTCCAATATCTACAACTGCTACTGAAAGATTGGGAAAATCGGCACTGCTAGTTTTTTGTCTTGGGCTTCACACCAAATCAGGCTACCAAACCCTTCTGGCATAACCCAAATGTGTTTGATGTCTGCTGCCACAAAGTCACCGCGATAGCTCATCACATGGGGCGATCGCACCAGGCTAACAATCTGCTCTTTCTCGCGATCAAACTGTTCTTGGGAATAGTAGGGTAAACCCACTACTACCGAAATTTCGCCTCTGAGTCCAAAATATCCGACACAGGCTAATACTTTTACCAGCGCATCTTCAACTTTGGACTGACCTACACCCAAATTGGCACCAAAATCTGCAGCAAGCTGACCAATGGCAAAGCCGCGTCCCTGAAATTCCAGCCAAATGTCCATTAATGGATCAGTAGGCTGTGACTCAAAACCGCCGCGTCGCACTTGTTCTACAGTCAAGTGTGCCACGTTAGCCGGAATCAGCACGACCTTACCAGGGTCACGGCTGGCGCAAGCTTTGGTTGAAGTGCGCCCTAAGTCAACGCTGAGAACGGTCATTGAAGGAGTAACAGAAAGTTTGCCAGCCATGATTTCTTATAGCCTCTTACCTATTTATAAAAATAATCTTGCCTCTTTAGAAGCTTACAGATTAAAACCTGTGGCTACTCTGTGTAAAGCCTGATATGGCAGATGCACATTACGCAACCCATGGACAGCTTGGGCCGCCCACGGGAGGGGTTACATCACTATTCAGAGGAATAGATGAACGTCAGATTTGATTCTGACAAATCCTGATCAATCCACTTGTGTTTTACCACACGATCGCCGCAAGTAGTACAAATGTTCAGGAATTCTATCGATCTCCAGCATGCGAGATCAGTCCAGCAAGATGGCAGCGAGCGATCGCCGTGATGCGATCGCCGTAATGTTGGCAAAAATGTTGGCAAAAATGTTGGCAAAAATGTTGGCAAAAATGCATATCAGCCCCAGTCAATGTTGGCAAAAAACCTATATCTAACCTTCACCAACGGGGCTGAGTTAGAGATAAGTTGATCGAAGTTCCAAAATTAAGTTAAATTTAGTTAAGATTCGTTCTCAGTTTAATGAGCGCTTACGGGTGCCTATGCGGGTGCTTAGCCAGGTCTAGGAGGGCTGCATAGCCTTCAGTTTGAGTTGATTGTTGAGATGAGAAGATTAGGGACGGCGCATTGTGCGTCCATTCATAAGTTAGGTTCAGTCCATTCGGGGAGGCTCTATTTATTCCTCCTGGGTGAACACCGTTAATTTTAAAAGTTTCGCTACTGTATCTGGTTTTAGGGGCGAATTGAGCTATGAAACTTTCCTGGAGAGTCGTTCTTCTCTGGACATTGCCACTCTTGGTGATTGGCTTCTTTATTTGGCAAGGCGCGTTTTCCGGTGCCCAAGCCAATTTGGGCAACAATACTGCCAGCACTCGCATGACTTATGGGCGTTTCCTGGACTATCTTGATCAGAATCGTATTGTGAGTGTTGATCTGTTTGAGGGAGGGCGCACAGCGATCGTTGAAGCCAAAGACCCAGAATTAGATAATCGGGTTCAGCGCTTGCGAGTTGATCTGCCTGGCAATTCTCCTGAGCTAGTCACAAGGCTACGGAAAGATAACATCAGCTTCGATGTTCACCCGCCTCGTAACGATAGTGCCATTTGGGGATTGCTGGGCAATTTGATCTTTCCAGTGCTGCTAATTGGCGGGCTATTCTTCCTGTTTCGCCGCTCCAGCAATGTTCCAGGTGGGCCAGGACAAGCCATGAACTTTGGCAAGTCAAAGGCCCGCTTCATGATGGAAGCAAAAACCGGGGTGATGTTTGATGATGTGGCCGGTGTAGAAGAAGCCAAGGAAGATCTTCAGGAAGTAGTGACGTTTCTCAAAAAGCCAGAGCGGTTTACGGCAGTGGGAGCCAAGATCCCCAAGGGCGTATTGCTGGTGGGTCCCCCAGGAACCGGCAAGACTCTATTAGCTAAGGCGATCGCCGGTGAGGCAGGCGTTCCTTTCTTCAGCATTTCGGGTTCCGAGTTCGTCGAAATGTTTGTTGGGGTCGGGGCATCTCGTGTGCGCGACCTGTTTAAGAAAGCGAAAGAAAACGCACCCTGTATCATTTTCATTGATGAAATCGACGCAGTGGGTCGTCAGCGCGGCGCTGGCATTGGCGGTGGCAACGACGAGCGGGAACAAACCCTCAACCAATTGCTGACGGAGATGGACGGCTTTGAAGGCAACACGGGCATTATCATCATTGCAGCAACCAACCGTCCGGATGTCTTAGACTCTGCGCTGCTGCGTCCGGGTCGGTTCGATCGCCAGGTGGAAGTAGACGCTCCCGACCTCAAGGGTCGTTTGTCCGTACTCAAAGTTCATGCTCGCAACAAAAAGCTGGCTCCGGAAGTTTCCCTAGAAGCCATTGCCCGTCGCACACCAGGGTTTACAGGAGCAGACCTGGCAAACTTGCTAAACGAGGCAGCCATTCTCACCGCCCGCCGGCGTAAAGAGGCAACAACCATGCTAGAAATTGACGATGCGGTCGATCGCGTTGTGGCTGGAATGGAAGGAACACCGCTGATCGACAGCAAGAGCAAACGCCTGATTGCCTACCACGAAATTGGTCATGCAATCGTCGGTACGCTGATTAAAGAGCACGATCCCGTGCAAAAAGTGACGCTGATTCCCAGAGGACAAGCACAAGGACTCACCTGGTTTACACCAGGTGAAGACCAGGGTCTTGTTTCTCGATCGCAGCTACTGGCTCGCATTTCTGGAGCACTGGGCGGTCGGGCAGCCGAGCAAGAGATTTTTGGCGACGCTGAAGTTACTACAGGGGCAGGCGGAGATTTGCAACAGGTTTCTGGTGTAGCCCGCCAAATGGTGACTCGGTTTGGTATGTCGGATTTAGGACCACTGTCGCTGGAAAGTCAGCAAGGCGAAGTGTTTTTGGGTCGCGACTGGACAACCCGCTCCGAATATTCTGAGGAAATTTCGGCTCGGATTGATGCTCAAGTCCGATCGATTGTCGAACATTGCTATGAAGTGACGCGCAAGATTGTGCGGGACAACCGCTCAGTCATCGATCGCCTGGTTGATTTGCTGATTGAAAAAGAAACAATCGATGGCGAAGAGTTCCGGCAAATTGTCGCTGAGTACACGGTGGTTCCTGAGAAGGAACAGCTTGTGCCAAAACTGTAGGTTTTAGGTTCAAGAATATTACTAGATCACGAGGCTGAGTAGAAGTTCCTACTCAGCCTTTTTTAGTCTTAAAGCTCATCCTTCAAAAATCTTTTGAAGAGTATCAAGCACATCGCCTCTGGTTGAATGTGCTGGAACATAATTTACGAGCGCAACATGTCTATCGATCAATGGGATTTCAGCCCGAAGGTATTCTCCGAAAAGCTCATAAGCTAAACGATCGTTATGCCTCTTTGATCATCATGTCTATTCTGGAACAAGAATATTGGCACTTACCGATCGCATCCTCAAGTGATCATCATGAGTCACTTGGAGCGGGTAACAGGTAAATCAGCCCCGAAATCAGCGTCAGCCCCACAGCAATCCAGAAGGAGGCAATCGCCATCAGCAATCCAGAAGGAGGCAAAGGCGCAATCAGCAGAGCGATCGCCACAATTTGGCTCACAGTTTTTAGCTTGCCCCAAATATTGGCACCCGAAATTTGGGTTTGGCTGACTCGCCATCCCGCGATCGTCAATTCTCGCGCCAAGATCAGGAACACTCCCCAAGCAGGCACTTGTCCCAGTTCAATCAAGCAGAGCAGCGGCGCAAACACCAGCAATTTATCGACTAACGGATCGAGAAACTTGCCGAGATCGGTGACTTGGTTTAGCCGTCGCGCTAAGTAGCCGTCCAGCCAATCGGTTCCCGCAGAAATCAGGAAAATTGCCAAAGCAATCCACCGCAGGCGATCGGTCGGTTGGTAGAGCAAGTAGAGCAATAGGGGAACGCCGAATAGGCGAGAGACAGTGATCCAGGTGGGGAGGTTCATGGGGTGGGGAGTGGAAAGTGGAGTAGTGGAAAGTGGAAAGTGGGGGAGATTTATTGGGGTGCGGTTTGGACGGTCAGGACTTGGGGAGGGGTAGCATCGG
>JAAUOQ010000153.1 GCA_012034795.1 Leptolyngbyaceae cyanobacterium CRU_2_3 | reverse complement strand
CGAAGAGGGGTTTGGGGACTACGTCAAGAAAGGAGTGATGCCCCCTCCACCCCTTCTCACAAATCGTTTGGGATGGCTATGGATTAGGGAGGCGATTGGGTTATGGGAAACGATCGCACATATGGATTTCATGATCTTGCATAGGTTTGCTGGTCTCAAACTATGCGATTCTGAATTACGTCTAGTTACACCCGTTACATCTATGAAGCCTTACCTTGCCGCTGCTGTGCAAATGAATAGCCTGCCAGATTTGGCTAAAAATCTGGCTCAAGCAGAAGATCTAATTGACCTTGCAGTTCGACAAGGATCTGAGTTGGTTTGCTTGCCTGAGAACTTTTCCTTTTTAGGAGATGAGAACGCTAAATTGGCTCAAGCAGAGGCGATCGCTCAAGCCAGTGAAAAATTCCTGATGACGATGGCACAGAAGTACCAAATTACCTTGTTGGGCGGTGGCTTCCCAGTGCCCACTGGTACAGGCAAGGTTTACAATACCGCTATCTTGATTGGTCCTAGCGGTGAAGAACTAGTTCGCTACGAAAAGTACACTTATTCGATGTAAATTTGCCCGACGGTAACACTTACCAGGAATCTCAAAGTGTACTAGCTGGAATGCATTTACCGCCTGTTTACCTTTCCAAAGACTTCGGTGGTTTAGGATTGTCCGTTTGCTATGACGTCCGCTTTCCAGAGCTTTATCGCCACTTATCTCATATGGGTGCAGAGGTACTGGTGATTCCGGCTGCTTTTACAGCCTACACCGGGAAAGATCATTGGCAAGTTCTGCTGCAAGCCAGAGCTA
Source organism: Leptolyngbyaceae cyanobacterium CRU_2_3 (assembly GCA_012034795.1). Taxonomy (GTDB): domain Bacteria; phylum Cyanobacteriota; class Cyanobacteriia; order Elainellales; family Elainellaceae; genus Drouetiella. Next base: position 8,599 of record JAAUOQ010000153.1, on the reverse strand, counting down.
TCGAAAACACTTGCTATGTTATTGCACCTGCCCAAACGGGTCGTCACAATACCCTGCGCCAATCTCACGGACATGCAGTCGTTATTGATCCTTGGGGAATTATTCTAGCGGATGCTGGCGAGAAAACAGGTGTGGCAATTGCCTCTATTGATCCTGCCCGTCTAGAACAGGTTCGCCGTCAAATGCCATCTTTACAGCATCGAGTCTTTATCTAAGAGATTAATTGCCTAAAGGTGTCTCCCTTTATTGTAAAGAAACCTGTACATTAGACAGGACGAGTTCCACACGTACATGATCGATCTATCGATTGGGACAGTTTCCCTGACGTTTCCTGTTTACTCGCTTTCCAAGATTTCCCTCCTAGCAACCGCAGCAGCAGCAACAGATGCACCACTGGTTTTAGCAGGAGTGCTGTTGAGCTTAGTTGTAATTTATCTCTCTGCCAAACTGGTTGGGGAGCTTTTTCTCCGGATCAATCTACCCCCAGTTTTAGGAGAACTCGTTGCAGGCGTAATCGTGGGAATTTCGGCGCTCAACTTACTGGTGTTTCCTAATGGTGAGGCAGGTTTCCACTCTCTCATCCTCGACTTTCTACAGTTCACTGCGGGGTTAGAGCCGGAGGCTGTTCAGGGTGTAGCGAGTTCAATTAGCGAAGTCATTTCAGTTCTGTCAGAAATCGGCGTGATCATTCTGTTGTTTGAAATTGGCTTAGAGTCAGATCTCAAAGAGTTACTTCGAGTTGGACCTCAAGCAGCCGTTGTTGCCATCGTGGGAGTTGCGGTTCCCTTTATTCTAGGTACATTTGGGCTATCTTTTCTATTTTCTGTACCCGTTGTACCAGCCATTTTCGCTGGCGCTGCGCTGACGGCAACCAGCATTGGCATTACGGCTAAAGTCTTGGCTGAAATCGGCAGATTGAGTTCTAGGGAAGGGCAAATTATCATTGGGGCTGCCGTACTGGATGATGTCTTAGGAATTATTGTTTTAGCCGTGGTTGCAAGCTTGGCTAAAACAGGAGAAGTTCGAATTGGCAACATTGTCTATCTCATGGTCAGCGCAACAGTGTTTTTGATTGGCGCTATTCTCTTGGGTCGTTTGCTCAGTCCCTATTTTGTTGCTCTCATAGAGAACATGCAGACTAGGGGGCACCTCCTGCTTTCCTCTTTGATTTTTGCGTTTGTCTTGTCGTATATCGGAGCAGCCATCCAACTTGAGGCAATTTTAGGGGCATTTGCGGCTGGGTTGGTTCTGGCTGAAACTGAAAAACGAACGGAATTAGAGAAGCAAGTGGTCTCGATCGCCGATATGTTTGTGCCGATTTTCTTTGTGGTAGTCGGAGCAAAAACTGATGTTAGTGTTCTCAATCCGATTGATCCGGCAAATCGCGAGGGGCTAATTATCGCGGTTTTTCTGGTAGCGGTGGCAATTTTGGGAAAACTTGTGACTGGAGTTGCAGTGTTTGGGCAGGATGGGATTAATCGATTGGCGATCGGCATCGGGATGATTCCTCGCGGTGAAGTAGGGTTGGTGTTTGCGGGAGTGGGTGCTGCTACGGGGGTTCTTTCGGACTCTCTAGATGCTGCCATCATTGTCATGGTGATCCTAACCACCTTTTTAGCTCCACCCCTACTACGACTAGCTTTTCAAAAAGAGATCACCTCAGAGAATCTAGAATCTTTGCCCCAGAAGTCTGAGTAGGCGATCGCCAATGGGAGGACACACGCGAACAAAGCGCTTATTGATGTGGGCGAAATCGGAGTCGTTTGATGGCAGCAGCGACGAGGGATTAGTTTCATGCTAAACTTTTGCCTCATCTGCGATCGAGTGACTCTACCCACGTCAAACATGTCAAAAATTATGCCAAAGCTTGATTGTTAATTGAGATTTGACGCTATCCCTAGCAATTATCTGGATTCAGCCGGACGCATGAGGGTTTATGCTTGGTGCCTGATCCTGGGGAAATAACTTCCGGACAAGTGCATCTCTGTCTGTTCAGACCTTGACTAGATCTCAGTAAAACCTATAATTTTTCAAACCTATTATTAATGCAAATTCCAGTGTCTAGCTTTTTATCATCTAATAAGAGTTCTCAAATCCCTTGTTCTGACCCTGTGCTGATCACCTCAGATCGTATGAACCTCTCAAATCCCATGCCATCCATGCTCACACGTCCTTCACTCACTGATTTGGAGCGCGCTAGGATTGGATTATTTGATAGCGGAGCAGGTGGGCTAACGGTATTAAGAGAACTTTATCGCCAACTTCCCCATGAATCTGCTCTCTATTTTGGAGATACAGCCCGACTTGCCTATGGCATCCGATCGCAATCCGAAATTCTTCAGTACGTCCGAGAGATTCTATTCTGGATGACTCAGCAGGGCGTCAAGATGGTCATTATGGCGTGCAATACCAGTTCAGCCCTGGCTTTAGAAACAGTGCGTTCTGAGTTTAAAATCCCCATCTTGGGCGTAATTTTACCAGGGGCAAGGGCTGCTGTTCGCAAAGGTAAGCGGATTGGCGTCATTGCCACACCTGCGACTGCTGCTAGTAATGCTTATCGTCAAGCTGTAAATGAAATCGATCCACAGGTTCAGGTGTGGCAAGTAGGTTGCCCAGAATTTGTGCCGCTAGTTGAACACAATCGTATTCACGATCGCTATACCTATCAAGTCGCTCAAGAATATTTAGCGCCATTAATGGAGCGGCAAATTGATACGCTAGTTTATGGCTGTACGCACTACCCACACTTAGACCCTGTACTGAGATCGATTTTGCCCCGCTCAGTGCGATTAGTTGATCCAGCAGTTCACGTCATTCATGCTGCTGCTCAAGAATTAGAACTCTTAGGTCTGCGAAATACCCGTATTGCCCTACCGACACAATTTTATGTAAGCGGTTCTCCAGAAACCTTTGCTCAACTTTCGGTGCAATGGCTAGGCTGTAAACCCATCGTAGAGCAGATAGACATTACAGCAGTTTATCGTCGTCGGTTGCCGCTAGAAGTAGTGGAGTAGGTAAGATAATTGCTCTTTAAAAATTCAAAAAGCGTGAGTTGCGATTAGCGCCCACGCCTTTTGATGTTGAATTAAATTGTTGCCGATTTAACTTCACGACCTAAAAGACATTCAGATGTCAATAAATCTTAACAAGATTTACCAAAACCATGAGAGAATTAAGCCGTCACTTGATCTAACCGGTGCTTTAGGCCCCCGATCGTTGAGCAAGCCTAAGCAGTACATAGACTGCTAGTACATAACCTGTAGCCAGAATTGGAATAATGAAAGGGATAGAATTATAAGTCATGGCGCGGCATAAGAGTTAGGTATAGGAAAAATTGGTAGGGTGTCAAAATCTACAGAGACCCAGAAGTGCAAATGCAACAAGCCCTGAACAACCCGTCCGGGTTGTTCCAGTGAGCTAAAATAGCTTCCTGAGACATATCGACACTGAGAAGCACCAGATACCTCAGCAACACTAGCGTGATGTCGGAGGTAACCCAGAAACAACTGGAGGCTGCTCAGCTAACAAATAATGAGCTTAATAAACGCTTAAGTGAATAAGCCCAAACATTTGACTTTCGCATCGATAGTCAAAGACTTTACTTCAACTTGCGCTGAACTTTATGAAATTTTGAAATCCTTGATCACTACACTAGCATAATATTTCTCATTTTCCAGTAGCTTCCTGCAAAAGACTTAACAAGTTTCTGGAGGGACTTCAAACAAATATTTCTGAGCAATATTTGTAGCGGAAGAGAAGTTTGGTGTGCAGCAGATAGAGAGGCTGTAGCTTAGAATAAGTGTAAGATATGTAAAATTTCGTAACTTACCGCAAGAGTCAGCCTATCCATGACCTCAGCCATTTCGCTCTTCTCCCCGGTTGAAGCAGATTTGCATCTCCTTGCAGAGAATCTCAAACAGTTGGTGGGTGCCCGACATCCGATTCTTTATGCCGCAGCAGAACACCTTTGGGTCGAGGCGGAAAGCGGCTGAGACCTGCGATCGTCCTTCTCATTTCCAGAGCAACGACACCTGATCAAGACATTACTTCTAAGCATCGTCGCCTTGCAGAAATCACGGAAATGATTCACACGGCTAGTCTCGTGCATGACGATGTGATCGATGATTCAGATCTACGCCGAGGCATTCCTACGGTTCACAGTAGCTTTGGCAATCGGGTCGCTGTCTTGGCAGGAGATTTCTTATTTGCCCAATCTTCCTGGTATCTAGCCAATCTAGATAATCTCACGGTCGTAAAACTACTGTCTGAAGTCATTATGAATTTGGCAGAAGGAGAGATTCAGCAGGGCTTAAACCGGTTTGACACCCACCTATCGATCGAGGCTTATCTGGAAAAGAGCTATTACAAAACAGCTTCACTGATTGCAAATAGCTCTCAAGGCGCAGGCATTCTCAGCGATGTTTCAGGCGAGATGGCAAAGAATCTTTACAATTATGGTCGCCATATTGGTCTGGCCTTTCAAATTGTGGACGATATTCTGGACTTTACGGGATCGAGCGATGCTCTAGGCAAACCTGCGGCCTCAGATCTCAAGAGCGGGAACTTGACCGCCCCCGTACTGTATGCCTTGAAGGAAAAGCCTTATTTGGAAGCGTTGATCGAGCGAGAATTTGCCCAAGAAGAGGATTTAGACCAGGCGATCGCTCTGGTACGAGATAGTGGCGGTATCGACCGCTCCCGCGAATTGGCTGCTTATCACGCCCAGCAGGCAGTTCAAAACCTAGCTGATTTACCCGCTTCGCAGTCTCGTGAGGCTCTAACAGAATTAGCAGACTATGTGCTGAGCCGCCTCTACTAGATGCCTCTCTTAATAGTTTGGCTCCAGCTAGCCTGAGCCTTGTTTACCCGATGAGGAAATGAACTTTCCGAAGATGTCTCGATTTTCTGATGTATGAAGGCGATTCAGTCTGTAATATGGAGTGCGGTTCACTCAGGATAAGAAAATGCAGACAAACCTTTATCGCTGGATCATATCGCTACTCTTAGGCGGAATGCTGTTAGTAGGATGTGCGACTACTAGCTCAAGTCCCGGTGCTAGTGCTCCCACTGGTGATGTTGCTTCAGGCAGTGTTTCGGCTTCCTCGGCTCCAGCTTCCTCTGCGCCTGCTTCAGCCCCTACCTCTACAGGACTCAGTGACTCTTTCAAGAATTTGCCCCGCTTGGAGGGAGAAGCCACAGTTGAATTGATGGTTAAGGGCACAGCCATTACTCTCAAAATTGATGGTGCCAATGCACCCATTACCGCCGGAAATTTTATAGATTTGGTAAATCGTGGTGTATATGATGGCTTAGCGTTTCACCGGGTAGTTCGGGAACCACAGCCATTTGTGGCGCAAGGGGGCGATCCGCAGAGCAAAGATGCCAACTTTCCGGTTGATCGCCTAGGAACAGGCAGCTTTATCGATCCTAAGACTAATCTGCCACGCTATATTCCGTTAGAAATCCAACCCGAAGGGGAGGCTCAGCCAGTCTACAGCAAAACCTTAGAAGAGGCGAGGATGACCAATCCTCCAACTTTGCGTCATACCACAGGTGCAGTGGCGATGGCTCGTTCTTCACCACCTGACTCCGCCTCATCACAGTTCTACATCGCCCTGGCCGATTTGAATTTCTTAGATGGAAATTATGCTGTGTTTGGCTATGTCACATCTGGAATGGAAACTGTGCAGCGGATTCAGCAGGGCGATCGCATTACTTCTGCTAAGGTAACGGCGGGCTTAGAAAACCTGCGATCGAGCAATTAAATCTGCCCATAACGGCGCAAGTCTTATGAGTCAAAAGGCTTGCGTCCTGGCTTCTGCCTTCTGTGATGTTGCATTGTTTTCAAGCGCTGCTTGAGGTGGCTAAGGTCAGGCAACTGTCCGCCGTAGCGCCACGTTACATAGGCTTGAGAAATTTCGGCGATCGCCCTGGCAATGGCAGGTGGATAGCGATCGCTGCATGCACGGGCATACTCTAAGGGAGTCAAATAAGCAGACTTACGAAAGCCCTGAGTTTCTAACCAGCGCAGCATTTGCTGATAAACAGACTCGATAGGCGGCAATTTTGATAGCCAGCGTCGATAGCACCAAGTTTGCCAACCACTCCAACTGAGCCAGCCTAAGAAGCCCAGTCCAGTGAGTGCCCCTAACCCAGCAAGAAGCCCCATCCAGCCTTGAGTAAAATAGGCAATCAACTCACCCAGCACTGTGCCCATCCATTCAAAGACTCGATTGAGCAGTCCCGTCAGAGGGGAGGGTAGCCAACCCGCTAACCAGTTCCAGAATTGTCTAATCACGCCAAAGGTTTGAGATTCTTCAATGGAAGGTGGCATCAACTCATGCCCTGGAATGGCATCCAAGGCAAACCAGCCATACTTGTGAAAGTAAACCTCTGTCATCGCGTAAGCATCGGTGTTCTTGACGACGTAGTAACCTGTGAAGGGGTTAAATTCGCCCGAACCAAAGCCCATCACCAGCCGAGATGGAATCCCAACCGATCGCAGCATCACTGTTAACGCAGTGGCAAAGTGATCTGGGTAGCCCCCCGCGTATTTAAACAAAAAGGCTTCCACTAAATCCTCATCTTCTGAAAAGAAGGGCAAATCAAGAGCGACTCTATATCGCTGTTTTAGGGCTTGTGCCAGATACAGTGCTGTTTCTGAAGGCGTAGTCAGCGGTTTAGGAGAGGTGGCTAGCAATTGCTCCGTTTGCTGACGAATCCGGGGAGAAATTTTTTCTGGTAGCTGTAAATAATAATCTCGGATATAGGGCGGATAGGCAGTAGAAGACTGACGCCATAGGGTGCGATCGCGATAGGGGACTGCCGATATTACGGTGTAGGTCAACCCCTCAGAAAGGGGCACGGGCGATCGTAGCCCGCCTTCTGCATCAATGGCTGCTTGCTGGGTTGGAAAGTAGAGTTCTTTAGCTTCAAACATTGCCGGGATTAAGTTCGGCAAATTGGCTACCAGGGTATAAGACTGAATAATGTCGCGAGTTTTGCTGAGAGTGACTGAACTGGGCAAATAAAATCGAAATGACCAGTCAGGACGCTGGAGCGTTTGCACCTGACTTTCATCATTCCGAGAAATGTTCCAACCCTGTCCAGTGTAGCGATCGAATGCTAGGACACGCCAAAATCCTGGAGCCTGCGATCGCACCCGCATGACCACTTTGGGTTTCATCGTTCCCCGCAGATTTTGATTGACTGTACTATTGAAGCCGTAGTAGAACTCATCATCTACTGTGCCAGGACCATTGTCTTTGTTGCTGCCTGTTGCAGTTCCTGCGCCTGACTGACCGTCTTGAACGTACCCCGGATTAATAATAGTACTGCTATTGAACTGCTCTGTTAGTTTAATGGGGCTGCTGACGGGAAACGATCGCAATTGATACCCTGGCATCCGAGGCAGCAGCGTGAAAATTGTCAGCCCTAGGCTCAAAGTAACCAGTAAAACGGCACCTAGCCGTTTGGGTGCTAAATCCAGCCCAATTTTTGTGAAGCTCTGGGAAACGAGTCCTAGCCGAGAGCGATAATCAAGAATCAGGGCTGGGAGAGCGATCGCCAGAAACAGCAGCAGCAGGGGCGCAAAGGCCAGCGTTTGGCTGAGAGTGGCAGCCACCCCCAACAGGATGAGCCCAATCACTGCCGAATAACCTAGATCTTTCCGACGAGGTAGATCAAAGCTGTGAAGCACTTGCAGGTGAATTAACAACAGGGCCAGGGCCAGGCGCGTGTCATTGCGCTCTGTCCATAGACGCATGAAAAAGAAAGCTAAGGCAATCAGCATGCCGATCGCGATGCAAAACTTGGCCGCAATATTGCGATAACGGCGGCGATAGGCACTCCAGGTGGCTCCGACAAAGCTGAGCGGAACTGCCCAAAGGCTAATGCCCTGAAAATTAACACTATCCGCAGCAGCCACATCAGTGGCAATAATGCCTACCGTGACCAAACTCTGAACCAGAATTCTCAGAGGATAGAATACTCTGGAGGTAACAAAGGCTGCTCAGCGAGGCGATGAAGGCGGTTAAGAAAAAAGAGATGAGCGATCGCAGTAATGCAGTAGATGAGAGGGGGTTCCCTGGAAAACGTCTGAACATGGCTCACAGCAATAGGATCAGAGTAGAGCATCAAGACGGGGCTGTCTTGGAATCAAGGTGTACAGATCCTATGCTAACTAGACGATGGAGGGAACAGGTAGATTCACGTAATATCTGTGAATCCAGCGCATCCGCTAAAGATAGGCTCACGCTCTAGCGCTGCTTCACGATCGGGTGTTAATGGCATAGAACGGCTCTTGGTAGATAGACCGTTCTCATCGGTAGAATTTCTGATGGCTAAGCAGTAGCATTGTGCGCGATCGTCACTCATCTCAAAACCAATAGGGAGCCTTGAACTAGCTCCTGCTCTCCTGCCTACTCGCAGCAGGATGGATATCTTAACGTTCTTCTGTAACCAGACAAATTGCAAACTCGATCGGTGGCTGATCGATTTCTAGCCGCACTTCCAGCGCATAGGCTTGGTTCAGTTCCAGATGGGACAAAACCACGTCTAATTGTCCTGCATGAGCGGACTGAGCGATCGCTTCAGCCTT
>JAAUOQ010000152.1 GCA_012034795.1 Leptolyngbyaceae cyanobacterium CRU_2_3 | reverse complement strand
GTGAGAGTAGGGCGATCGCGTTGTCGCTAAATCCTCAAATAGGGGTCCACTTTAAGATACAAGGGGGATCGGATGCAGCACTTTGGCATCCTGTCGGAGAAGAGTAGATTTCGATCCCCCCATCCTCTTAAATAAAGCGGGCTTCAGGATTCTTTGTCGCTTGACTCCATTACTGCCTTTTAATGGTGAGCGTCACCTGTTTAGTCGTCCATTCTGTGCTTGGAGACGCTGCAACTGTGAGCTTGCGCGTTTTCGGCTGTTCATCATCAATGGCTGCAAATAGAGTTTCCAAAGGACTCAAAGACTGAAGCGATCGCGTGCCTGTCTTCGAGATCAGCGGTTGATCCAACGAGGGTAGTTCTAGAGGACGAAAATTTGCCTGATCTACCGTCGCAAACACTTTAACTACGTTCTCTACCGCATCCCCTTCTCCTTCTAGCATAGGTCTCAACGGCACCACTTTTGTCCGACCTGGCTCCAGGGTCAAGAATAGCTCTGTCGCAGGCAGAATTTGTTCGATCGACCAATCTGCGGCCAGGTTTAGCGCCACCACATTGAGCACTTTCTGAGAATCGTTACGAATGGACAGAAATACATAATCATTTCCCTTGACCACGGGTCGATTAGGATCGGCAAAGGGGGTAAGCTGAGCTTTGGGCGGAATCACATCCCCCGTTTCAAAGCGATCGGATGTTCCCAACCATTCCACCGTCAACTTGCCTGATAACGGCGAGTCTGTATCAGCATTATCCAATTCTGAAGTCGTCTGATACTTGGCCAAATGAGTCAACCGATTGACAATCAGGGCGGGTGCATCAGGATCACCCAGCTTCAGGGCAGGCTGGATATTTTTGAACGGGATGCCAGAGCTATCAGAAATTTCATACTCTCCAGCGTTATTCACAGATACGATATAGTCAATCCCAGCCGTGTCCTCTGCCAGTTCCACCCATCCCTTTTCTGGAAGTGCTGCTTGCACGGCTGCCAGAGCCGCCGCCTGACGCTCAAAAATTTCAGGTAGAAGCGTATGGGGTGGGAGGTGGGGTAGAGCCAGAGCTTCTGGAGTGGCGGCCGCTTGCGAGTCCAGAAAAACCTGGCGCACCAGATTGAGCGAAGCCGAAATTTGCACCGCCTGATCCCCCGGCTCAACTGTCAGTTCTTTGCCAGCAATGGCTTCCAGCTTACAGATAGAATCCGTTGCACCCCGCTGGAGGATGGTGCGATCGCCACTCGATTCTCTTTTTTGGTAAAGTCTGTAGTACTGCGGGGGTAAATGGCAAACTCGGTTCCCTTCCCCACTCCATTCGCCTGACCCACTGCCAGCACCGCCTGCATTTCGCCAGTTGCGGCTGGTTCAACGTTCATCACCGGCACGGCATAAACAGCCTCGCCTAGCTCGCTGCCAAAGATTTTGCGATCGCTCTTCCCAACAGCATGGGCGTTTGTTGAGCAAACTGGCTATGGATCTTGGCATTAATGCGATCGTACAAATCTTTGTAGGTTGTCCAGGGTAGGGCTGCTTGAGTGTGTCTAAGAGCCAATAGGTCAGTGCCCCATTTTTTTCCTTGGTTTCTCGGTTAAAGGAGAATTCCATAGCAAACTCATTTGGGCGGCAGGCAGCAAACACCAGATAATCTGTGGATTCTGGAACGCCACCGGCTTTTAGTCCGCGTGTGCCGCCACCATGGAGCGCCTGCCAGGTGCTAGCCAAAACTTCTAGCGGGGCAACGGGTTCATGGCTCGCATGGAAGGGCTTATCGTCTTCCACATCCATGCCTCGAATGTCTGCCTCTCCACGAGTTTGTCCTCCTGAATGGCAACAGTCCAACACCAGGGTGACAAAGAGCGGTTTATCGGCCAGTTCCTTTAAAAGTTGGGTTAGCTCAAGGTCACGCAGATATTGTCCTTCTGAAGTACCAATGTCCGTTGGCACCAATCCTTCATCAATTTCATCCGTGCCTTTAAGCTGCGGATAAATCGTCTTTGCCCTGCCCCCATGCCCTGAGTAGTGAATGTAGACCTGTGCTCCTGCGGGAGCCATCTCACCCAACTTCCTGAAGCTATCTACCATGTTTTGACGGGTTGGCAGTTGTGCGGTAGGTTCGGGTGGTTGACTGGAGCCATCCGTGGGGTTGGAAGCGGTTAGTTTCAAGATTTGTGTATCTGGAACTTTCCGCATGTCTTTGAGGAATGCTTCGACATGTTGAATATCCCGAACGCAACCTCCTAAACTTTTGTAGCAACTGCCGTTCGGTAACCGATTCGGCATATAGCAATCTATCCCAATGAGCAATGCATACAGGTTGGGGGCTTGAGTTACTGGATCAGGCATATTCACTCCACTCTTCTGAATTTCTGAAGGTACAGGGCTGAACTGGCAATCGCAATTAGAATGCCCAGTCACGCTAGAATTTCAGCCAGCCAGGCGCGAGTTATAAAAGTTCGATCAAACTTCGATCAAACTTCGTTGAACCCGATCTCACCTGATCTCATATGGTTAAATGCGATCGCTAGCCGATACTAGTACCCACCAGGGTTATTTCTCCTGATCTCTTTGATCAAGACGAAGAGATCAAGATGAAGAGATATCCCACAGAAATTACTCAAAGGAACAAAATCCCAGTAGACTGAGTCAGACAACCTGTCATAAACAGGCACCTGTCGATCACCCTACCCATTTTGGGACGCAGTTTCTTGGAGATTCTTCGATGAACATTTTGCTCCTCTATCCGCGCTTCCCTAAAAGCTTTTGGTCGTTTGAGAAGACGATCGCTTTGCTGGGTCGCAAGGCCATGCTGCCACCGTTGGGGTTGGTCACAGTTGCCGCTATCTTGCCCCAAACCTGGGACTATAAGCTGGTCGATCTCAACGTGTGCGAAGTCACCCAAGCCGAGTGGGATTGGGCAGATTTGGTGATTATGTCGGCCATGATCGTGCAAAAGGAAGATCTGCTGGTTCAGATCCAGGCAGCCAAGCGCCAGGGCAAACGGGTGGCTGTGGGTGGGCCATACGCTACGGCATTGCCGCACGAAGTTACAGAAGTTGGCGCAGACTATTTAATTTTGGATGAAGGGGAAATTACCTTACCTCTGTTTGTGGAAGCGATCGCCCAAGGTCAGCAATCTGGCATCTTCCGCTCAGGTGGCGAGCGTCCTGATGTCACCACAACACCAGTGCCTCGGTTTGACCTCCTCCAGTTTGATGCCTACGCAGAAATGTCAGTGCAGTTCTCGCGGGGCTGTCCCTTCCAGTGCGAATTCTGCGACATCATTGTGCTCTACGGGCGCAAGCCCCGCACCAAAGCACCCGAACAGTTGCTAAAAGAACTCGATCGCCTCTATGAGTTGGGCTGGCGACGCAGCATCTTCATGGTCGATGACAACTTCATTGGCAATAAGCGCAATGTCAAATTGTTCCTCAAAGAATTGCTGCCCTGGATGGTGGAACACCAATACCCCTTCTCTTTCGCCACAGAGGCCTCGGTTGATCTAGCGCAAGATCAAGAACTCATGGACATGATGGTGAAGTGCAACTTCGGCGCTGTTTTCCTGGGGATCGAAACCCCCGATGCCGAAAGCCTCACGCTAACCCAAAAGCACCAGAATACGCGAGATTCTCTCAGCGAGGCGGTTCATGCCATCACGCGATCGGGCTTACGGGTGATGGCAGGGTTCATCATCGGTTTCGATGGCGAGAAAACAGGGGCAGGCGCAAGAATCGTCAAGTTTGTCGAACAAACCTCTATTCCTACAGCCGTGTTCAGTATGCTGCAAGCCCTTCCAGACACCGCCCTCTGGCATCGGTTGGAAAGAGAAGGGCGGCTCCGTAACAAGTCTGCCAACATCAACCAAACTACGTTGATGAACTTTGTGCCAACTCGTCCGTTGGAAGAAATTGCCCGTGAGTATGTCGAGGCTTTCTGTGAGCTATATGATCCGGCGAAGTTTCTCGATCGCGCCTATCGCCACTACCGCATTCTGGGCGAAGCCACCTACCCCAATAAGGGAACAGGCAGGAAAAAGCCCATCAGTTGGACTCTAGTACGGGCATTGCTAACAATCTGCTGGCGGCAGGGTGCTCTGCGTAAAACTCGTTGGCAGTTCTGGCGCAATCTCTGGAATATGTGGCGTTACAACCCAGGGGGCATCAGCAGCTATTTAGCTGTGTGTGCTCAAATTGAGCATTTTCTGGAATATCGCGAAATTGTCACTCGCGAAATCGAAGCTCAAGTGGCTGAGTTTCTGGTGTCAGAAGCCAAGATTCAACCTGAGATTAAAGGGGAGTCCAAGACAAAAGCAACTGTGTAGAGAAGGCTCCGCATCCCACAGAGGAGATTGTGGCCACAGAGGAGATTGTGGCCACAGAGCCTGCCACAATCTTCAGTCTAATCAATTTTAGATCACGAGTCTTAAATCACGAGGTATTCGCGTACTCTATCCCGGTAGCGACGCAAGTGAGCTATGGCTTTCATTTCAATCTGACGAATCCGCTCCCGACTCAGTCCCAGTTTCTCGGCAATCTCTTGCAGGCTTTGGGCTCGATTGTTTTCTAAACCAAAGCGCAAAGTCATCACCTCCTGTTGTCGAGGAGTTAACTCGGCAAGTAATTGCCGGATATCCTGACGTAGCGCTTCTCTCATCATGTAATCTTCTGGCGAAGGATGATCGTCTGTCAGCAAATCGACAAATTCTGTATCTTGGTTTTCACCCACTCGCAAATCTAGAGAAATAGGTTGCCGAGCCAATAACAAAAACTTTCTGACTTCAGCAGCTTCCAGCTCCAAAAGTTGAGCAATTTCTAAAGCGGTGGCATTGCGACCCAACTGAAGCGAAAGTTGTCTTTGGGCCTGCTTAATTTTGGTCAACCTTTCATAAACATGGCTGGGCAACCGAATGGTGCGACCTTGCTGAGCGATCGCCCGCGACATCGCTTGACGAATCCACCAGTACACATAGGTAGACAATTTGTAGCCCTGCATAGGGTCAAATTTTTCCACACCCCGTCCCAGTCCCAACGTTCCCTCTTGAATCAGGTCTAAAAACTCAACGCCTCGCTTCTGGTACTTCTTAGCGACTGAAACGACAAGCCGTAAGTTGGCTTCAATCATCTTATGCTTGGCCCGCTTGCCTTTAAGCAAGGCATCGGTCAGATCAGCCGGAGCTAGACCCATTTGTTGGGCCCACTCTGCCAAGCTTGGCTCTCGACCTAGCGTTGCAGCTAGAGCTACTTTAGCCTCATCAAGCGCCATCAACTGCTGGACTTGCTTGCCATAAATAACTTCTTGCTCTTTGGTCAACAATGGAATTCGACCGATTTCCAATAAATAAGCTCGAATCGTATCTGTACTGAGGTTAGGTTGAACAGGATAGACAGAGGTCGTAGAAGTAGACATAAATTTAGAACTTAACCCGTTAAGATACGTAGTTCTTCCCTCAAAGATCCCAAATGAATTTGCTTTGCTTGCAAATAAAATCTGTGATGACGTAAACAGTCCATACTCAGTGAATAAGAGTGAATCAGTTAAGCATGAAATGCTATTAAACGTCAAATACAATGCTGCTGCTCTGCTAGCCCACCAATTTTAAATGCTCAATGGAAGTGCAGTGGATCACATCGCTACAGTCCTGACAAATTGGGATGAATTTCTCTCAGATTCTTCATTGCCATCTGAAACAGCCACTCGGCTTCAAGATCTGAAAGTTGAAATATTGAAACCAACCCATCCAGCCAGTCGCTCCATCGGTATCTCTATTATGGACGGATTATGAGAGATCAGCGAAATCCGGACTGAAGAAGTGGATGAATCATCCCTTTATCGCCCATTTTTAGGGGTTTGCGATCGCCCAAACGGGCATCTTGCCCTAAAAAAGTTCTAGGGTGAGAGGCTCAAAACCCAAGTTCAGGCTTTTTGATCCAGTCGAATCGCTTGCTCTAAGGCTGCTTTTTCTCTGGCTCTATCTATATAAGGCTGAAGTTTAGCCCGATCCCAACCTGTAAGAATCCGCAGGTTTTCTAAATCCATTCCTTTCATTAACATTTCCACGCACCAAGTTTGCTGGGCTTGCTCAGGGCTAGGGGGATACCCTTCCGGAGTCAAAAGCCCTTCAGTTAAAATTTGCCATTGCTGCTGTACCATTGCTTCGGTTAAGGGTTGCCCTCCTGCATCAATAAATAGGGCAAGTTGATTGTCTTTACGGCTCTTGAGCCATTGGGTCAAAGGATTATGCCGATAAGAGCCGTAGCGTTTACCCAAGATCCATTGATTAACAGGAACTGGCCGGACTACCCCTTGAGTCACTTGTAAAAATTGCTGGTGGGCATCGCTAATGTGGTGCGATCGCTCCAACCCAATAATTTCTGACAAACTCAGCCCCGCTCCAAACAGCACATACAAGATGGCATATTCTTGCATTCCTAGCTTTTTAGCGCGTCGCAGAAGCGTGTGAACTAAATTGGCAGGCAGATCAGCCACTTTTTCACTTGTGTCCACCAAAACTGGGGCAATGGGCCAACCAGCCGAATCTTCACCTGTGTCCACCCGATCTGGGGCAATGGGCCAACCAGTAGAGCCAACAGAGGCATCCTCAACGATCGCACCATACAGAAATAGCGTCACCAAATTTTCTAACGAAGTCCTCGCGATCGCGCCAAAGCTCGTGGAATTCACTCGTAAATTCAATGACGGCATACCCTAGCAGCATCTCATTCAGCAAACTTGCCAGCTTTTCTGCGGGCAAACGGGTTTGCAACTGCCCTCGGTTGATCACGGTCGCAAAATATTCAGCAACATAACGATTGGCTTGGGTAAAACCCTGTCCCAAAGCTGCTCTGTTCTCTGCGGGGTACTGCCCTGCCTCACCCACAACCGATCGCACCACCTCTGGAACCGACTCTAGTGCCTGTAAGCAGGCAGTGGCATAATCTTTGAGCGCTTGATAAATACTACTGGTTTGACTAGCTTGCTGGACTAAGGTTTGACCTAGATGAATGAATACAGCAGCTTCTTCAATAACTGCCAAGAGCAATCCATGCTTATTGCCAAAATGACGAAACAGCGTGACTTCGTTGACTTCTGCCAATTCTGCAATCTGCTTGGTTGTCGTTTCAGTGACACCGTGGCAAGCAAACAAATCCAGGGCTGCACTGATCAGACGCTGCCGAGTTGAATTTCGTTGAGTAGACATAAGCAAAATGCAAGTGCCACTTGCAAGAAAGGTCAAGTGTTGCTAAGCTAGCAATGTAAGTAACGCTTGCATTTCTCACTACCACTGTAGCCGCCTTTTGAGCAAGTGTTCTTAAACCAGCGGAAATTTTAGCCTCCTCTCGATCGCGTTCAGCGATTCAGACCCTACCGTACTGAGCGAGTTAAACCTTTGCCGAGTTGACCTTGGGTACCCGATTGATCTGGGGTGCCAGGTTGACTTCTGGCATCTAAAAGCATGTAAAAAGGACTATTCAGGATTATTTATGATTTCCAATTCTACTGAAACTAGCTCCGGTAGACAGATGCCCGCCCTCAATTGGGCTAGTATTGTTTTCTTTGGAGCAATTCATGCTCTAGCGCTACTTGCGCCCTGGTTTTTCTCCTGGTCTGCACTGGGTGTCATGATATTTTTTCATTGGCTGTTTGGTAGTATTGGCATTTGCCTGGGCTACCATCGGCTACTTACCCACCGCAGCTTCCAGGTACCCAAAATACTGGAGTATGCGATCGCTTTGATCGGCGCTTTAGCTCTACAAGGTGGTCCTATTTTTTGGGTTGCTGGACATCGCTTACACCACGTTCACACAGAAGATAACGAAAAAGATCCCTATTCGGCTCGGCGAGGATTTTGGTGGAGCCACATGGTCTGGTTATTGTACGATCGCCCAGAATTCTTCAACTATGAGGCTTACAAAAAGTTTGCCCCCGATTTAGCGAAAGACCCATTCTATCGTTGGTTAAATCGCTACTTCCTGCTCCTTCAGGTTCCTCTGTCTATCCTTCTCTACATCATCGGCGGTTGGTCATTTGTCATCTATGGTGTGTTCTTAAGAGCAGTTTTACTGTGGCATAGCACCTGGTTAATTAACTCCGCTAGCCACATGATGGGATATCGCACTTTTCCATGCAATGATAATTCTCGCAATCTCTGGTGGGCCGCCATTTTGACCTATGGTGAAGGCTGGCACAACAACCATCACGCTTACCCAAATGTAGCAAAAGCAGGGTTTCAGTGGTGGGAAATTGATATGACCTGGTGGGCTATTCAAGTGCTCAGAACTCTAGGTTTAGCTCGAAGGGTTGTCCTGCCACCCCCAGCTTTAAAGAAAGCTGCGAGAAACTAGGCTACGAAAAACTAGAGGGTTTGCTTGCTGCTGGTTTGGGGTGTGACGCTCATCACCACATCCCAAATCAAGCTTAGATCCTGGAGATCTTAAAGCAGATATTCTAATCCTGTGCTAGTGTTTCATTAAGGATTATTTTCGGTTGTGTAACTCATTTTATAAATGCCTCTCCGAATCTAACTCTCCACATCTCTTTGATTCTGAAGGTATTTCATGTCAATTTACATCGGCAACCTCTCCTACGAAGCTACCCAAGAAAACCTGACTCAGGTTTTTGCAGAGTACGGAGCTGTTAAGCGGGTTCAACTACCAACAGACCGGGAAACAGGCCGCTTGAGGGGTTTTGCTTTCGTCGAAATGGGAACGGAAGCAGAAGAATCTGCTGCCATTGAAGCCCTAGATGGGGCTGAGTGGATGGGACGTGACCTGAGAGTGAATAAGGCCAAGCCCCGCGAAGAACGAGGATCTTCTGGCGGTGGCGGCTGGGGAGGACAAGGCGGTTCTTCTCGGCGTTACTAAGCTTGCCTTAATGCTTGAGATTTTAACTCTGTAGTCTTGAGGGTAGACAAGGAGTCTACCCTTTTTTGATGATTCAGGGTGGTGAATAGCTAAAATTGATTTGTTAATGATTCAGTCCCTTCGTGAGGCAATCGCATGACCCAAGTGATTCCAGGTGAGAATGAGAGAATTGAGTCAACTTTGCGGCGGTTTAAGCGCGAAGTTTCCAAAGCAGGGATTTTCCCTGATATGAAAAAGCATCGGCACTTTGAAACCCCGATTGAAAAGCGTAAACGCAAAGCGATCGCCAGACACAAGCAACGGAGGAAAAGTTCTCGCTATTGACTTCCAAAATTGACCCTCAGTCTATCGACACCATTATCTTGGAAGCGCTTAAGCAGGAAGATAAAAACCGAGGACAGCTTTTTGACTTAACTGGCAAAAACTACCCTGTTCTCGGTCAGGCTTTGCGGAGTCTTCAGTCTAGGGAGTTGATCGAAATCTATTTCGCCCCTGGTGAAACCGTCCCAGTGCTGACTTACCGCCTGCGCTCTGGGAATTAGTCAACTGTATATAGTC
>JAAUOQ010000151.1 GCA_012034795.1 Leptolyngbyaceae cyanobacterium CRU_2_3 | reverse complement strand
ACCCCAGCCTCACCAAGCTAATTTTTCCCAAGCTGATTTGCTCCAAGCTGATGTTGACAAGACTAATTCTGATTCTGACGCAGCCCAAGCAGAAATCATGCGACAGCAGCCCATTCCCCCTGCTAGCGAACCCATGCAATACCGAGCAATCGGTCTGGTACGGGGCAGGTATGCTCCTTCAGAAGAGCAGTTTACGCGGGGTTTCCTCCATACAGACGATGGCGTTGCCATTGATGCTGTGCTGCTCGGTCGGGTGATGAGCTTAGTTAAAAAACATTTAGACCTGGAACAGTCTCATCTGTGGGTTGTTTACCCACGCACGAGAGAAAAAGAGTACGACTTGCATGTTCAGATTGTTGGCGTGTGGGAACCCGAAAATCTGAACCAGATGTCTGTTGAAGCTTCAGAAGACACTGATGCTCTGGAAGACACTGATGCTCTGGAAGACACTGATGCCCTGGAAGACACTGATGCTCTGGAAGACACTGATGCCCTGGAAGACGCTGAAGTGATGGAAAGTGACTCTGACGTAGCCGAAGGGCAAGCTGTTGCACTTGAGTCTGAGCCTGCTGTGCCTGAACCTGCTGAGCCTGACGCAACCGAAGCGCTTGAAAACCAAGCTGTTTCATCTGCTGAGCCTGATGAAACAGCTTTGACTACCGATCCGTCTACTCAAGATCTAGACGATCGCTACTTCTCCGTCCGAGGGGAGGTGGTTTTTCATTCGCCTGAGAATGAGCAAGTCTTTAGTGAAGATTCGCCGAGTCGCCCCAGAAAGGCCGATAAGCAATCGAAGGCCTTCAAAGTCGTGCTTAAAGGTGTCCTGGAGGGCAATAAATCCATCGGATACTTCTGGGATTTCCAGGTTCAACGGCAACAAAATATCTTGACCATTCAAGGTGCCACCCTGATTAAGATGGTGCCGCCGCAGAAAGGAGAAGGGGGTAATAAGTTTGGTAGAGGCGGCCCTCGTCGTGGCGCTGCGCCTGGCGGACGCCCACAACGCTGGAACCGCGATGGTGCGGGCGCTGCCCCTCCCCGCCGCGAGGGAGGAACGCCTCGCCCGTCTCGTCCGAGTGGCGATCGTCCTACCAGTCCTACGAAACCGGCTCCTCAGCGCGATCGCAAGGAACCTACAAGTAAACCCATCCTAAAGCGCCGGGACAAAGACGCTTCAGAGTCCTAAACTACGGCAAGCTGTTAGAGACTCATTAACCTGTGTTTTCTCCGAGGAGTCAGGGGTAAAGAGGCTACAAGTAGCCGATTCTTGAAAAAAATCGGCTATCCTGCCTTTTGCTGCTGATAAAGCTGCTTAAATCGGGCTTGCTGTTGTTGATGGTCAACGATGGGGGCTGGATAGTCGGCGCGATCGCGATCGGTTGGGTCAATCTTTCCAGTCACTAGCGCTTCGGTATCTACGCTTCGGAGTTCGGGCAACCATTGCCGGATATACTCTGCTTCCGGATCAAATTTTTGGGACTGGCTAGCCGGATTAAAAATCCGTAGAGGCTTGGAATCCATGCCACTAGAAGCACTCCACTGCCAGCCACCATTGTTGGCAGCCAGATCCCAATCCAATAGCTTTTGGGCAAAGTAGGCTTCGCCTCGTTGCCAGTTAAGTATCAAGTCTTTGGTGAGAAAACTGGCAACAATCATCCGACAACGGTTGTGCATCCAGCCGATTTCATTGAGTTGCCGCATGGCTGCATCGACGATAGGGTATCCTGTTTTGCCCTCGCACCATGCCTGAAACCGGACTTCATTATCTTCCCAGGGAAAATTTTTCAAAGCTGGTCGATAGGCTCCCTCTGCCAGTTCTGGAAAGGCATACATAGCATGTTGATAAAACTCTCGCCAAGCTAACTCCTGTTGCCAAATTTGGATATTACTGCGAGCTTCGTCACTCCGGCTTTCCGCATATACTGCTGTAGCGGCTGCCCAAAGGGTTCGGACCCCGATCGTCCCAAACTTGAGCGCAGCACTCAAATGTGAGGTGCCTAATACCGCAGGAAAATTTCGTTGTTCCTGGTACTGAGTGATGGCTCGATCGCAAACATCTGAAGAGTCTTTCCTTGAGCCGCTTTGGCTACCAGGGGGCAACAACAGGTCGTTGTCCCAGATAAAGCCTAAATCTTTGGCAGTGGGTAAGGAAATAAGACCTACCTGCTCTGCGGCAGTCTGTTCTGTAGGTGTCAATCCTTCAGCATCCTGAAAATCTTCCACAGGTTGGAGTTTGCTTTTGCTGATCCAATTGCGCCAAAACGGTGTGTAAACCGTATAAGGAGTGCCTCCACCAGTCATGATTTCGGGAGGAGCGTGCAGCAATTGATCCCAAAAAGTTTGTACTTCTACTCCGGCTTGCTTGAGGGTTTCGCCTACCGTGCGATCGCGTTCACGGGCGTAAGGCTCCACATCGCGATTCCAAAACATCGCTTGAGCACTAAGGGCACGCGCTAATTCAGGTAGCTTTTGAGTCGGCGAACCCTGAAAAATCAAAAGCTGACTGCCTGCCTTGGCATAGCTTTCCTGTAGCTCACGCAGGCTACCCATCATATAAGCTACCCTAACGGCAGCCACATCAGCCCGATCGAGAATTCCAGGGTCCAGACAAAACACCCCAACCACTTTAGGGCTTTTCTGTCTGGCTGCCGCTAATCCCACATTATCAGTCGTTCGTAAATCTCGGCGATGCCAGAATAAGATCAAATCAGCCATGTTTTACGCTCATTTTTGCATTTCACGCTCTAGGCACGTTTGAATTTTACGTCCACTAAGTTTTAGGCAACTGAGTTTTAGGTAACTGAGTTTTAGGCAACTGAGGGCTGTAATAGCTCATCTGCCAAAGCCAGTTCCTGATTTGCCATATCTTGAATGGCTTGCTGCATAACACTACGAACATTTCCACCCTGCTCGATCGCTTTCAGCCAACGTTGCGCTTCGTTGCCCTCACGCAGCACTTTTTTGAGCGGCATCAAGAAGCAGCTAAACCCCTGTTGTTTGACTGTTGTCCAAGCTTCCTGATAAAGCTGCTCAATCCAGTCACGGGCAAGGATGGGGCTACCATCTTTCCAATGACGCAACTCTGCATCTAGGCTTTTGTGGGCAGCAGCAGCTTCGTTGGCATCCGTCAGGGCAACCAAGTCTTCAGCCCGACTTGAGGCGGGTAAGGTACTGAGGGTCAGTGGATCAAGTCCTGGATCAGCTATGAGTTGCAAGATTCGCGCTTCCAGCAGGGCAGAAATAGCCAGCAGCGTTACCGGATCGCTAACTAAATCGCAAATGCGAAGTTCTAACCGATTGAGGCTGTAGGGACGGCGATCGCCATTGGGCCGCACTGCTGACCAGAGATGCCGAACATTCTGCATGGTACCGAGTTTTAATTGCTCCTCAGTCCAACGAACATAATGAGCATGGCTTTCAAATAGCGGCACATGCTGGGGCGTTTTGGGGAAGACACTCCAACGAGAGGAGTGAGAGCCAGTCACTTGGTTATCTAAAAACGGCGAGGCGGCACTTAATGCCAGATACAGTGGCGCTTCCACTCGCACCAGCCGACAAGCCCGCATCAACGTTTCTAGATCTGAAATGCCGATGTTGATATGGATGCTGGCAGTGACGACGGTAGTGCCGTAAGTCTGCTCAATGTAGTCATGATAGGGATTACCTGGATCGGAGCGATCGAAATGATCTCCCCCGCCTGTAGACAGCGTACTGCCTGGAATTAGCGTATAGTTTCCAAGTTGCCTGAGATAGGCTCGTAGTTCGTGCCGAGGCCGGACTAATTCGCACAATAACCTTTCATAGCGACAAAAGGGGGCTGTTGTATACTCCACATTGCGCGTATCTGGCTCTCGCACGAAACCATGCAGATTGGCCACAATCTTATCCGAGAAGCCAACGATATCGCCCTGGGGTGTGCCGGTATACATCTCCACTTCAAAGCCTTTCGTCAGCATATAGTTGGTTCTCCCAGAATCAGTTCTCTCCTTCTATCAGTATCAAGGAAAAATCAACTCTGCGTCCTTCTATCGACTTAGCACCATCAGGTGCTCCATCAGGCTAGGGTAGCTATTACTCGAATTCGTCGATAATCGGCAATCCAGGTATCGTTTTGGAAATGACTGGGGCGCAACTGCTGTTCCACCTGGCGAATTGCCTGCTGCTGTTGGGAGGCTGAAAGCTGAGACAAGAAACTGCTGGCAAACATTTGTAGCCAGTTGGCTAAACCCGCAGTTCCGGATTCCAGAGGGGTTGGGCGATCGAACAGGGCCGCATAGATAACCGTAAATCCTTGCTGCTCTAGGCAAGTTGTATATTCGCCAATGCTGGGGAAATACCAAGGGTTAGGGGCTTGGGGAGAAGCGATCGCCACTAGCGTCTGCTCCAGTGCCCGCACAATCCCCTGGACATTGCCCTGCCCGCCAAACTCAGCAACAAAACGTCCGCCGGGTTTCAGAGCTTGCCTGATGCAAGTAATGACAGCCTCTGCTTCTGGAATCCAGTGCAAGACAGCGTTGGAAAATACCGCATCCAACGGCACATCTACCTGAAAATTTCGGGCATCCGCCACAGCAAAACGAAGCTGAGGATAGCTTTGTTGTGCTCTTTCAATCATGGCAGGTGAGGCATCTATGCCTTGAGCGATCGCTCCCCTAGCCGCAATTTTTTCGGTGAGTTGTCCTGTGCCGCAACCCAAGTCCAGAATTTGTTCTCCAGGCTGTGGGGAGAGCAGGTCTAGCAGCGATTCACCATACTGCCAGACAAAACTATGTTGCTGTTCGTATCGGGCAGTGTCCCAGGTTTGAGTGTTCCAGGTTGGGTTGAGCATGAGTTTTGGTATGAGCTAGAAATTGAATAGGTTTTCTGATTAGCTACCTATCAACCTAAAGACTGCCTGCTCTGTCTGTCCAATATATTTTTTATAGAAAAACAATACTTTTCAGATATTAGAGGCTGAGTTCATCCACTTTGCGATCTGTCACAAGGCGGATTGTCTAGCAGTGAAACTGATGGCATTGTATAGAGGTGTGAGGAGCAAATGTCGAATTAAAGAGTCCCTGGAGTCGAAACAAGGAAAGACGCCCAGGGGCTTTTTATTACTCTGAAGAATTCACGACCCAGCAATTCATAACCCAGCCACTCACAATTGAGCCACGCGAGAGGGGCGATCGTCGATTACACTGGGGAGTGGTCTAATACACCACAGCGCCATGACTATCCGCCTTTCTTCTAGCCTTTCTCATGCTTTCCGTCCCAATATTGACGCCATGGCTGGCTACGTCCCAGGAGAACAGCCCAAGCCTGGCACCCATATTCTGAAGCTCAATACCAACGAAAATCCTTATCCCCCTTCGCCCGCAGCGATCGCCATTCTTCGCAACATTGATGGCGAGTCCCTGCGGCGCTATCCTGACCCCTATGCTAATGAGTTTCGGCAAGCAACCAGCGAAGCCTTGGGCGTCCCGGCTGATTGGATTATCGTAGGCAACGGCAGTGATGATGTCCTGAATGTGGTCATCCGCGCCTGTGCCGACTTGGAGCGTCGGGTGGTTTACCCCATGCCCACCTATGTTTTGTATCGGACCCTGACGGAACTCCAGCCTGCGGAAACTGTGGAAATTCCCTACGGTGAAGACTATCGTCTGCCGATCGCAGAACTGATCGCAGCCAACGGAGCCGTGACGTTTATTGCCTCGCCCAATAGCCCCTCTGGACATGGGGTGCCGATCGCTGATCTACGGCAGTTGGCAGCCGGAGTGTCCGGGATTTTAGTGATAGATGAAGCCTATGTTGACTTTGCTGAAGAGACGGCGTTGCCACTCGTCACAGAATTTGAAAATGTCATTGTCAGCCGCACGCTCTCTAAGGGTTACTCTCTGGCAGGGCTACGCCTAGGGTTTGGGGTTGCCAATCCCAAGCTGTTGAGCGGATTGTTTAAAGTAAAAGATAGCTACAACATTGATGCGATCGCCTGTGCCGTTGGTGCGGCAGCCATGCGCGACCAGGCTTACAAAAACGAATGTGCTGAGAAGGTAAAAGCTTCGCGGGCTAAGCTAGCGATCGATCTGAAGCAGTTGGGTTGCAGAATATGGGATTCTCAAACGAATTTTCTGTTGGCACAGCCGCCGGGTAGTGCTGAGCAAATTTATCTAGGACTCAAAGAGTGGGGGATTTTGGTGCGCTATTTCAAACAGCCTGGTTTGGAGGATAAGCTGCGAATTACGATTGGCACAGATGCACAAAATCAAATGCTCCTGGAGGCGTTGCTGCATCTGGTGTAGGTTGAGCAGAGCGATCGCTCCTGGCATTTCCCGATCGCCTCAGTTATTCTAGGATTGCCTGCATGGTTGGATGCTCGGATAGCTGCGCGGTTTGGTTTGAGGCGATTGTGCAGCGGAGCATCTTTAAAATAGCCGATCGACTAGTTCATCGCGAGTTAGGTTGAAATGGTTCGCAACGTCTCTCAAAATTGAGTTGAGTGTGCCAACTTTAATCGGGCTGTGATTGGGAATCGTAATGTGATGTTCGCCGTTATGCTGCGTTGTGAGGCGAATATGGCTTCCAGTTTGGCGATCGACTTGATACCCCAATGACTTGAGGGCTTGCGCCAAAGCTTCGCCCGATAAGTCTCGTGGCAATTTCATGAAGCGATCACTTCATCATGGACAACATGCAGCCGAATCAGTTTTGGGCGAGTTTGTTCGTCTGCGAAGTGGCAGTGAACGGCATCTCGAACCAATTCTTTGAGTTCTTCGAGGCTATCTGCTTGGGTGAAGATGGATTCGCCGATCGCCCTGGCAGTATAACCCCCTTCAGGGTCGTCTTCGACTAGAAAAATAATTTCAGTCATTTGCAACTCTCTCAATCCCTGGCTTGAAATCTATCTTCTCATCCTCCATCCTGACCTGACTGAAGCTGTGCTAGCAAGTTTTGCGTGATGGGGTGATCGGACAACTGCGCGGTTTGTCGTGGTGCGATCGCTCCTTTCAGCAACTCAATAAAATTATTCCTGATACCTTGGAATTAGGATGAGTTTTGCCTGAGCGATTATAGCGATTATACAGACTGGATTATGGCAAAGTTGCAGGAAGATGATCTAATGTTGTGTCAGATTACTAGCCGCCTGACTGCCGATCGCCCTTGCGGTATAACCGTCTTCTAGATCATCTTCAGCTAAAAAATAATTTCAGTAGTTATCAGTGAGTCGTCCTGATCTTTAGAAAAGGAATAATTTCAGTTATAGCTGCGATCGCTCCTCAGCTTTTAGCAAACATGGTGTTAGAAGCTGCAATCGCTGACTCGCCACTATTAAGGAAAATAGCGATAGATGTCTTTGCGATGCTGCACTCTGGCAAATGTCACAGTATTGTTTTCAATGAAGATGCCAATGCAATAGTCGCTGACTCGAATGCGATATGCCTGATCGTATCCTTTGATTTTTTGAGGTCAGGAATTTGATCAATGCTACTGTAAGCCGGAATTGCTTCAAACGCAGTTTGTTTGAGGATCGCGTAGATTGGGGTTTTCTTGAGGGCTTTTAAGTCTCGAATGAAGCTGGGTAGATAGTTGACAATCACGGTTGCTCCAATTCCGCGATCGCCTCTTGCAGACTAAGGGGAGTTTCATGGCGAACTTCGTTCATTGCCCGATACAGCCCTTCATCTTCGATCGCTTCCAGCAGGTTTTGGTAGTCGGCAATGTCTAAAATAACTTTGCGAATCTTCCCCTGTGAGTCGGTGATGAATTCTTGCGCGAAGGGATAGTTTTCAACAGGGTAGGTCATGATTTGGTAAGTCAAGACTGGCGTGGGATTTGCCTAAATTGTAACAAGGCGATCGCTCCTAGCATTTCATGATCGCCTCAGTTGCTCTAGGACTGCCTGCGTGGTTGGATGATCGGATAACTGCGCGGTTTAGGCTGAGGCGATCGCGCAGCGGCTCTTTAGAGCGGTATCTACGAGACTGCTACTTCAGACTGCAAGACTAACAACTCTTCAGCGTTGAGAGTTGCCATTGCATACTCGCAGCCTTGAGCATCTGAGAACTCTACTTGATAGAATCGATCGCCCCTTTGTTCGTAAACCTCGACGATTGCGCCAATTAATCCAGCAGGTAGATGTGAAACACTGGCATAGGCTGGCTCTAGCAGGGTAAGGCGATTGGCTGGAATATCTTTCAGTAATGCAACCGTATCCAGGAGCTTGGGTGTTGGTTTCATCGTTTTATAAAGGCGCTGATCAGCCGAGGTTCTACGGAATTTGGAGCAATTTCCCAGAGGGTTCTCAGTTGCACTCCTGCGGTGTTTGGTATTAACCAGTCTACTTTGAATTGCTGACCGAAGGGAGTTGCCACTTGTTGAACCACTTCACCTTCGATCGCCGCCTGTTGAACCAGCGCACAGAGGCGATCGGCGTTTTCGGCGGTGATTCCCAGAATTGCCTTGAATTTTCGGGCTTTATCTTTGCCTCGTTCGTGTGTTGGGTTCAAACAATAACCCGCTAGCTTTTGCATGGAGATTTGGGCACGATCGCCATTTGGTAATTTCATGCCGCTGATGAATAGCTGACTATGATGATACCCGCGATCGCTGTTTAGCTTTTAGCGATCGAGTCATTGCATGCAAAGAGAGGCGATCGCCCCTCACATTTCCCGATCGCCCCAGTTGCGCTAGCACTCTTCAGCGTTTAGTAAACCTGAAGTCACAAGGGACGAGTGGATCAGCCCTATAGTAAGGGTGTTGAGTGTGATGCATTCTCTATGCCATTAGCCCCCTCAGGTTGGATGACTTCACTGGCTCTCGGTTGGTTAGTTTTGCCCGTTACTTTACCGATTGTTCCGGCGACGCGGCCATTGTTGCCTATGGCGGTTGCCCAAAGCAGTGCAGATTCCCTTGCCGAAGCGGATCGCCTGCTTCAACAGGGAAACCAGCAGCTTCAGACGAGTCAGTATCGAGCTGCCATTCAGTCGTATCAGCAGGCGTTGGAAATCTATCGCAGTTCCCCTGTCCGCCAAATCTCTCCCCAAGCAAGTCGCAATGGCGAAGCAAACGCGCTGACCAATTTAGGGATGGCTTACGATTCATTAAGTCAGTATCAACAGGCGATCGACTCCTACCAGCAAGCGTTGCCTATCTTTCGACAAGTGGGCGATCGCGATGGCGAAGCAATCGCATTGATGAATTTAGGTCTTACTTACGGTTCATTGAGTCAACCTCAACAGGCGATCGACTATTACCAGCAAGCGTTGCCCATCTTTCGACAAGTGAGCAATCGTATTGGGGAAGCAGATACACTGATGAATCTAGGGATCGCTTACCGTTTATTGAGCCAATATCAACAGGCGATCGACTATTATCAGCAAGCGTTGCCTATCTACCGACAAGCGGGCGATCGCAATAGTGAAGCAAAGGCACT
>JAAUOQ010000150.1 GCA_012034795.1 Leptolyngbyaceae cyanobacterium CRU_2_3 | reverse complement strand
AGTCGAGATTGCCGTTTGTGAGGCGCAAGCAGAGTTAGGCTATATTCCTGCCGAGGCAGTGGAAACGATCAAGGCAAAGGCAAACTTTGATCCCCAACGGGTTTTGGAAATTGAGAAGGTCGTTAAGCATGACGTGATTGCTTTTCTCACTAACGTCAATGAATATGTGGGCGAGGCAGGACGTTACATCCACTTGGGGATGACCAGTTCTGACATGCTAGATACGGCACTGGCTTTGCAGCTCGTAGCCAGTCTAGATGTGCTGATGACTCAGTTGGAACATCTGATCCAGGCAATTCGCTATCAGGCCCAGCAGCATCGCGGCACTGTAATGATTGGGCGATCGCACGGTATCCATGCAGAGCCAATTACCTTTGGGTTCAAACTAGCAGGTTGGTTGGCCGAAGTGCTGCGGCATCGCGATCGCCTCTGCCAGGTGCAAAAGCGGATTGCCGTGGGCAAAGTGTCGGGAGCCGTGGGCACCTATGCCAATCTTGATCCGCAAATTGAAGCGTTGACCTGCCAGAATCTAGGACTAGAACCTGATCCGGCCTCTACGCAGGTGATCTCCCGCGATCGCCATGCCGAGTATGTACAGGCTTTAGCGCTTTTGGCAGCATCGATCGAGCGGTTTGCCGTCGAGATCCGTAACCTTCAACGTACTGATGTTCTGGAAGTAGAAGAGTATTTTTCTAAAGGACAGAAAGGCTCATCGGCCATGCCTCACAAACGCAACCCTATTCGTTCGGAGCGGTTGACAGGTATTGCTCGGATAATTCGCGGACATGCGATCGCCGCTCTAGAAAATGTGGCACTTTGGCATGAACGAGATATTTCTCACAGTGCGGTTGAGCGGGTGATGTTCCCCGATTGCTGTATTTTGATGCACTTTATGCTCGTGGAAACCACCGACCTGGTCAAAAATCTGCTGATTTATCCAGATAATATGCAGCGCAACATGAATCGCTACGGCGGTGTGGTGTTTAGTCAGCGCGTTTTGTTAACCCTGGTAGAAAAAGGGTTGAGCCGTGAAGAAGCCTACGAAGTTGTGCAATCTTGTGCCCACACGGCTTGGAATCAGGAAAATGGCGATTTTCATGCTCTGATTGCTCAAAACCCCCAGGTAGCTGCTCATCTCTCACCTGAAGAAATTGAGGCTTGCTTTGATCCTCAACAGCACCTCAAAAATCTCGATCGCGTGTATCAGAGACTCAACATTTAAAAATCCAA
The DNA here is from genome assembly GCA_012034795.1 of Leptolyngbyaceae cyanobacterium CRU_2_3. Classification (GTDB taxonomy): domain Bacteria; phylum Cyanobacteriota; class Cyanobacteriia; order Elainellales; family Elainellaceae; genus Drouetiella. Next base: position 8,189 of record JAAUOQ010000150.1, on the reverse strand, counting down.
AATCCCCATGAATCAAGGGGGATTTTGGAGATCTAGAGTGTTCAACACCCTAGTCAATCACTTGTGTGTACACCGTGGGCAAACCAGTAAACTGCCAACAGATCGGCTCATATCAATCAAGCTTTCTTAAAGAAATAAAGCAGAAGCGCTTGCACTTCTGCTACTCCCCTTGTTGGTAAACAGTGGAGAGAATTTATTTGCTTCTCTGCGGTTGCACGCCAAAACGAGAGCAGCCTAGTATAGCTCTTCTTCTTGGTGAGTCAAAATGGTGACATCAGACGTGGGATATGCAACGCAGGTAAGAACGAAGCCAGCTTCGATCTGATCATCATCTAGGAAAGACTGATCGCCTTGATCAACCGTACCGGACTGGATTTTACCAGCACAGGTAGAACAAGCACCTGCACGGCAGGAGTAAGGTAGGTCAAGGCCTTGCTCTTCTGCTGCATCCAGAATGTACTCGTCATCGGGGACTTCAATTGTAGTATTAAGTCCTTCAGCTTCGTTGATCAATGTGACCTTGAAAGATGGCATGTGTAATCCTCTCAATGTTTGATACGGCAGTGCGAGTCCGCCCATTGCACGCTTAGTCGTTCCTAAACTTGGGCAGTTCCTAGATTCAGAAATTTTGCATGCCGGGCTGACCCTATCTCTGATACTACGGGAAAACCATAGGGATGTAACCTGAAATTGAGAGATAGGTTGAATGGGATTCGTAATGAAAAGTCTGCAATTAAACCCGAATTGCTTATACTTTGAGAACTTTATGAGAGTGCTGCTTCAGAATTTGTCAAGTGTCATCTTCTTTGCCTTTGTTATGCTATAAGCCAAAATTTCCTAGGCTTAATAGCTGAATCGACCGCAATGCCGCTAATAGCAGTGCATTAACACTCAGGGTTTAGCTTATTGCCCTCTTACTAAGGTAGGAAGTTAATATAGTCTTTACTAACTTTAGACACCCAATAAATTAGCATTAATTATCTTATTCGTAGATCCGATCAATCTTCAATTGAATCTAGATCAAACTTCTAGATCAAACTTATTGTTCGAGTCCAGTGATTCTGGTCAGGATTCAACTCTTGCTGACCGATTTTTCAGTTCTCTTATTGACAAGTTTAGGGTTTCAGTTCATTTCCTCATGGATCAAAGCAATCCCAAACTTTAGTTTGGGCAAGTTGTGCCGCTGATAGTAGGCGTCGAGTTGTCTAAGCCTTCGCAAAGGAGAGTATAGCTGGTAACATCACCACTAATCCCTGGAGCCAACCACACTTTTCCGGCATAGCCTCGTGCACCAGAAATGGGGGTCGCAGTCGTTAAAGCGGATGAGCCTGTGGCGCTGATGCTTGGATTGGAATCATAGCTGTAGTTATTAGAATTTGATATCCCCATCTCTAAATCCGCTAGAGAGCCAAATTTCCAGTTTTCAGTAAAGTAAGATTGCTGTGCTCGGTTAATCGCACCCACATAGGTCTTGGCTTCTGCTTCTCTGGCTCGATTAGTTTGCCGTAGGAAAGAAGGAATGGCGATCGCTGCCAAGAGACTCAAGATCGCGATCACCACCAGGAGTTCAAGTAGCGTAAATCCTAGGGGTGTTTTGCTGCACCGGGCAATAGAGCACCGGACAAAAGATTTTAGGAGCAGTATGACTTCTGGCTTCGTAGTGTTTCTATAGTCAGAAAATTTATGAACAAGGGGCATGTTCAACGGAGTCTTCATAAATTACAAAATAAGTCACAAAAATCAATTGCAGAATTCAGGTGACGACTTCAGCCCAATACAAAGCACTGCAACTGCAAGGCTGCAACTGCAAGAGCTTCTCTGGATGGGTTGTGCCAGCCAGCCAGGTTAGACAACCAAACCAGAGGAAAAACCTTTCAGGAGATTAGAGAATTTAAAGAATCGTTGCGATCGCTAGCAGGGGCAAAGCCAAAGCAAATGCACTTTCCCACAACTGTGATAGCTGCAACGACTCAGGCGCGCTCTGCCTCATTATTCAAACTTGTCTAAAAAAATCCGGAAATTACTTAGCACCCTTGTACCAAAGCGATCGCACCTTCTAATCTTCTCAATAAATCAGCCATTTTCCACTGGTGTGGTTTAACTTTACAGAACAGGCTTGAGGTTCAAATTGTTTAAGCCGTAGCTTAATTGGCTAATTACCACCTTGGGATAGTTTACAACAGTATAAAACCTGAATTATCTTGAGAATTAATGTAGCTTAAAACACTATTGTGATTGTGGACTAGCTCTGGCCGGCATCCTGTGAATGGCGATCGCCGCCAATCGCTGGAGAGTTGATTTTTGCACCGAAAGAATCGATCCTGGCAGGAGGTTCACTATTTAGTTAAAGGGCGCAACATCATGGCAAGGTTGGCATTACTCAGCACATCAGAGAAAGCAGGCATTGTTGATTTAGCCCGCAGCCTTGTAGAAGAATTTGAGTTTGAACTGATCAGCAGTGGTGGCACTGCAAAGACCCTTCAGGCTGCCGGCATCCCCGTTACCAAAGTTTCTGACTACACCGGCTCTCCCGAAATCTTGGATGGGCGAGTCAAAACCCTACACCCTCGCATTCATGGTGGTATTTTGGCCCGGCCAGACTCACCAACAGATCTAGCCGATCTAGCAGCCCATCACATTCGTCCTATTTCGCTAGTGGTGGTTAATCTCTACCCATTTGAGCAAACGATCGCCAAACCAGAGGTTTCTCTAGCCGAAGCAATTGAGCAAATTGACATCGGTGGTCCAGCCATGCTGCGCGCTGCTGCTAAAAACTTTGCCCATCTGACTGTCCTCTGCAATCCGGCTCAATATGTTGACTATTTAAATGAATTACGACAGCGGGGCGAACCCTCTCTCATGTTTCGGCAAGCCTGTGCGCTGCGGGCGTTTCAGCACACCTGTGTCTATGATCAAGCGATCGCTAGCTACCTGGAAAAAATCCAAGCTCCAGACGGAAGGCAGCAGACATCCTCTGCTCTGGAGACATTCTTTTAGTCTGGGTAGGAACACCGGTGCAAGCACTGCGCTACGGGGAAAATCCCCCATAGGCCTGCGGTCTGGTATCAGACGGGAACTCCACCAACGGGATGGACAGTTGCCCAAAAGCTTCAAGGCAAAGCGCTAAGTTACAACAATTTGGTAGACCTGGAAGCCGCTCGGCGGATAATTGCCGAATTTCCAGCGTCTCAGGCGGCTGCCACGATCATCAAGCATACGAATCCTTGTGGCACAGCCTTGGGTAATAACCTGTTAGAAGCCTACGAAAAAGCATTCAATGCTGATGCTACTTCAGCCTTTGGGGGAATTGTGGCACTCAATCAGCCGATTGATGCTGCTACCGCTCAGGCTCTAACCCAAACCTTTTTAGAATGTGTTGTTGCCCCTGGATGCGAACCAGACGCCGCTCAAATCCTCAGCGCTAAATCGAACGTGCGGGTACTGATGCTACCTGACTTGCTAAATGCAGCGCTGAGTGTCCCAAAGCAAGATATTAAACCGATCGCTGGCGGATTTCTAGTCCAGACGGCTGATGATCAAGTTGCCGATCCATCGCAGTGGCAAGTCGTCACTGCCCAACAGCCAACTGAGTCTCAGATGGCGGAACTTTTGTTTGCCTGGAAAGTCTGTAGACATGTCAAGTCGAATGCAATTGTAGTGACGAGCGATCGCACCACAATTGGTGTGGGGGCCGGACAGATGAATCGGGTTGGCTCAGTGAAAATTGCCTTGGAGCAAGCAGGACAAAAGGCACAAGGCGCAACACTGTCCAGCGATGGATTTTCCCATTTGATGACTCAGTCCGAGCAGCGGCAGCGGCAGGGATTAGGGCAATTGTCCAACCAGGCGGCAGCTTGCGCGATCAAGATTCGATTAAGGCGGCAGATGAGTTGGGATTGGTGATGGTCTTCACAGGGGTGCGGCATTTTCTACACTAGGACTCTTTTACACTAGTACTTTTTACACTAGTACAACAAGGCAAAAGTTTGGCTACCAGAGTGCGGGCATCTTGCCCGCACTCTACAGAAAGGGTATCCATATCTACGCCATAGACTACTAGTTTTTAGATGACTTGAGTGAAGTTGAAGTTCAGCGATGGCAACAGACATAAAAATCATATCTGCCAACATCGCTGAACCCCCAATTTTCAGCACAGACTGTCTAAAATCGCTATATCTGCCAGAATTTTGAGCATTTGTATGCGTGAACTGTTGATAAATTTCTGAAATTGTTGCCTTTCATACCGTAGTTCCTGAAATCTAGTTTCTATGCGCCTGAAGCCGATGCAATCCATTTCGCGATCGTCCCAACCTCAACAGGCTCCAGATCAGGTAGAAGTGACCTTGCTGCTTTCGGGCGGACAAGAATATACACTCTCTGTACACACTCATGACTTGCTATTGCGGCAGTTATTTGAAGTGGTAATGGATTGGGAAGGCAAACGGGCAAGGCGCTTGTTTCAGATTCCTATCCAACAAGGACAAGCCATGTTGGTATTTCCGTGCGATCGCCTGGTCGGGTTAATTACCAATCCACCGTTAATTGTTCAACAGCCCCTGCAAGCAATCCCACAACCTGCTGTTTTACCTGAACCGGAAATCATCCCTTCTAACGTCGTTCAGCTAGAGCAGTTTCTGAGTCCCACTGAGCATCAACAACTTTTGGACTATGCCATCCAGCGTGAATCGGCTTTTGTCAGCACTAGCACGGCAACGGGTGATTTGTTACATCGTCAGTCAGTTGTGCTGTACTCGTTTCCAGAATTTTTGCAACTCATGACTGAACGAATTCATTCTGTGATGCCAGAGATATTTGCCAGGTTGGGACTGCCTGCTTTTCCTGTTAATCAGATTGAATCTCAACTCACCGCCCATAACGATGGCCATTACTACAAAGCCCATAACGACAACGGTAGCCCAGATACCGTGACGCGAGAGCTAACCTATGTTTACTATTTCAACCGGGAACCCAAGCAGTTTTCGGGTGGAGAACTGCGGATTTATGACAGCCGCATTGAAAATAATTTCTTTGTCAAAGCAGCCAGCTATAAGACGATTGAACCACTCAATAACAGTATTGTGTTTTTCCTCAGCCGCTGCATTCATGAAGTGTTGCCTGTGCGCTGTCCTTCTCAAAAGTTTGCCAATGGCCGATTTACCGTCAATGGCTGGCTCCGGCGAGCTTAGACTCTCTCTGCTTAGACATTCTCAAATCTAGACAAAAAATCTACGCATTACATTAAGGGGGATTACACAGACGATCGCTACGCTCACCAGTCGTTATTATCAAAGATGCATCTACCTTTTGGATCTACCATGAGCCTTTGCATCAATCCTCGATGTCCTCAGCCTGACCACCCTGGTAACGATGGTAGCCAATTTTGCCAGAGTTGCGGTTCTGACTTGTTGCTGCTGAGTCGCTACCGGGTGATGCGGTTGCTCAGTGATAAGAGCGGCTTTGGTAAAGTATATGAAGCGTTCGATCGCACTACACCCAAAATTCTCAAAGTTCTAAAACCGAGTTTCAGCCAAAATTCTAAAGCAGTAGCGCTATTTCAACAAGAGGCGATTGTCTTGGGACAGTTGCCCCATCCAGGTGTACCCGCGATCGAACCTCAGAGCTATTTTCAGTTTTATCCTCGGAATGGCGCAGAACCCCTGCACTGCATCATCATGGAAAAAATTGATGGGCCAAACTTGCGAGAGTGGATGCGGCAACAGGGTGATCATCCCATTAGCGAGAAACAAGCCCTGCAATGGCTGAAGCAGCTAGCCGAAATTTTGCACCTGGTGCATCAAAAAATTACTTTCACCGAGACATTAAGCCAGAGAACATTATGTTGCGCTCTAGCGGACAGGTAGTCTTGGTCGATTTTGGAGCTGCCCGTGAGATGACCTATACTTATTTGGCGCAGATCGGCAAATCTGGTGAAATTACTCGCATCAGTTCGGCAGGCTATACTCCCCCTGAACAAGAGAAGGGGCAGGCGGTGCCACAGTCTGATTTTTATGCCTTGGGCTGCACCTTTATTTATCTTCTGACAGGGAAGCCGCCCACTGACAGCAGCATCTATGATTCTTTGAACGATGAGTTCCACTGGCGCAGATTTGCCCCTCAAGTTTCCCCTCCATTCGCCAATTTCATTGATCAGTTAGTGGCTCCTAAAGCGAGCGATCGCCCTAAAAGCACCCAAGCTATCCTGACTTTACTGCCCCAAATAGCCGCCGCCGCCCAGAACCTTTCTTTGCCCTCTCTCCCACGCACCAGGGTGGAAAGTCAGAGTTCTACGAGTCAGAGTTCTGCTAGTCCGGGTTCTCGTCAGGGTTCTGCTTCGGTTCCCCTAGCTGACACAGTTGTCCAAAGAACAGACACAATCGGGGAAGTTGGCCGCCCAAGTCCGAAAGCGCAGCCAAAGCCCCGTCAACGCCCCTGGCTTTGGGGCGGGGCGATCGCTCTGTCGGTCTTGTTGGGCAGTGGCTACGGCATCTGGCAGACTTACTCCAGTCAGCAGCGGAGCAGAATTGCAGCAATTTCTCCAGTCCGAACTCTGCAAGGACATACCAGCTTTGTCAATACACTAGCAATTACCCCAGACGGCGAAACCCTGGTTAGCGGTAGCGCTGACCAAACTATCAAAATTTGGGATTGGGCAACCGGTAGCGAACTGCGGACTCTGGTGGGGCACAGCAGTTTTGTCAATGCATTGGCGATCGCACCAGACGGAAAAACTCTGGCGAGTGGTAGTGCTGACCAAACTATCAAAATTTGGGATTCAACGACGGGCAAAGCGCTGCGTACCCTAACTGGACATTTAGGCTTCATTAATTCCTTAGACATCAGTGCTGATGGTCATACCCTCGTTAGCGGCAGCACCGACCAAACGGTCAAAGTTTGGGACTTGACCACAGGCAACCTCCTGCATGATCTGCTTGGACATCAGGGGTTTGTCAATTCAGTGGTGATCAGCCCAGACGGACAAACCGTGGTTAGTAGTAGCACTGATAAAACCATCAAAGTTTGGAGCCTGGCTACAGGTGAGGTGTTACGTACATTAGTGGGGCATAAAGGCTTCGTTAACCCGATCGCTCTCAGTTCTGATGGCCAAACGTTGTTCAGCGGTAGTTCTGACCAAACGATCAAGATATGGAACCTCAATACGGGAGACGTGACTCAAACACTGAACAGTGGGGCTGATATTAAACAGTTTGTGATTAGCCCAGACTGGCAGATGATTGCCAGCGGCAGTGGTGGGCAAACCATCAAGATCTGGCAACTGCAAAAATGAAACTTGTCCCAGGCACAAAATGGCCTTTCGCCCTTACCCCAGTTTTTCTCACCTTATGTTTTTCTCACCTTACATATCTAACTTTTTTCTATGTTCATCTCTCTGATTGCAGACTATGGTACAGGCGATCCTGCTTTCGCTGAAGTCAAACAACGTTTGCTGTTAGCACTGCCTCATGCCCAAATCATGAATTATCTGTACCGCCTTTCAGCACCCTGGACACTGGCTTTTGGATAGCCCAACTCGGCTTAAATCCGGGCGTGTCAGAACGGTTAATCTACCATAACTGTGCGCCCCGCCAAGATGACCCCGATGCCCGCCGGGATAACGAAGGAGAAGGCTTGACCTATGCTTTGCTGCCCAATGGCGTCAAGGTCGTTGGGGTAAATGCAGGATATACCCTGTCGTTTATTAAACACCATGCCAAAGCCTTGCACACCCTGAATGTATCTAGAGGCGGTTCCCAGTTCGCTCACGAGATGTCTTTCCTCCCGCAGCAGGGGCGATCGCTCAGGGGGACTTTAGCCTGTTGGGAGAAGCGCTCGATCCTCACCAGATCCCCAATGCACCCCCGATCGAGTCGCCTGGAGTGATGGCTATGGCAACATCAAAACCACAATTCCTGCTGATTCCCTGACGTTGCAACCCGAAACCAAAGTGATTATTCGCATTGGGGATGTCGTCAGCGATGCCGTCTATTCCGATGGTAGTTTCAAAGTTTCAGAAGGCACTTTGGCCTTTGCTCCGGGTAGTTCTGGCTGGGCAAATCCTGACGGTATATCCATTCGCTGGATGGAACTGTTTCTCCGAGGGGCAATGCTTGGGAACGCTTTGGCAGACCTCGGATTAATCAGCAGGTAACTGTACTAAGTCATATGCTAGGTCAGGGATAATGGAGGCTAGG
>JAAUOQ010000149.1 GCA_012034795.1 Leptolyngbyaceae cyanobacterium CRU_2_3 | reverse complement strand
TTTGCTGGAGTTGAAGGGCTGCTTTACACGCTGGCAGGTTGTTGTAATCCAGTTCCAGGAGAAACCCATTATCGGGTGTTGTCACATTGGGAAGCCGAGGAATTTCTATTCATCGCCAAGGTTGTCAAAACACTGAGAGCATACCGGGCGATCGCTTGATTCCTGTGAACTGGAATGAACCCAACGTCAACGGGAGCCGCCCTCAGACTTACCCAGTTCAAGTTCAAATTGAGGTAATCGATCGCGTTGGGGTTTTAAAAGACATTCTCTCTCGGCTCAGTGATTACAATATCAATGTTCGCAGTGCCCAAGTGAAGACATTTCCAGGACAAACTGCCACAATCAGCCTAGGAATTGATATTCTCGACCATGATCAACTAGAGCGAACCTTCACCCAAATCCGCAAAATGAGTGATGTCATTAAGCTTCGTCGGGTGAGCCAGGTAGACGACGAAAAACTGCAAGGCTAGGTATCTGGGGAGAGGTGTAGGGCGGTTTAGGCAGTGTGTCATCCACGAGTTTGGCAGCAATTACTTCTTAGAGCGACCTCTTGTGGCTTTAGGCTTGGGCGATCGCTGCCGATTGCCCCCAGGTCTAGCTGCACTCAACCCCATGCCACCCACCACAAAATAGCCAACTGCCAGCAATAAGCTGCTGAAGAGCGCTTGATTGCGGGAGTTCCGTGATTGCGTCTGGACTTGATCAAGGGCCTGCTGCTGTCGCTGCTTAATCTGCTCTAATCCTTGAGTTCGGGCCTTTTCAAGCTCTTGATCGAGCAGCTTTGGATCTGCCTTAACCCTTCGCAGCGTCTCTCTGAACTGCTGAGCTTGGGCTTGCTGATCAGCAGGAATCTGATCACTTTCCAACTGTTGCTGAAGTTGTGCCACCTGCTGTTCATTCCCCAAAAGTGCCGCAACTCTAGCTTTTTGCTGAGTCAATGTTGTGTCTAACTGCTGCTCCGCCAAAACAGCCTGACTGTTGATTCTGCGGGTAACGGAGGCGCTAGCCAAACGGCTATTGTTGAAGTGCAAGGGTACAATAAGAAAAAATGATACCGAGTAGCAGGGACAAGATGAGCGTTGCCATTAATAATCTGCTGTTCGACTTTGGACTAGCTACGTCACTAGAGATGCGATCGATCCAACTGCCAAACATTATGAAGGCTATTCCCAGCAAGGGTACTGCCCCTCGTCCAACCCACTCATTAATCAAATTAATAATCCACTCATTGTTGAGGAAATTAGGGGGAAATACCAAAACAACGTAGTCGAGCAGGACGCCCAGAATCAGAATGATACCAACGACCTTCAGAATTAGGGCAGTGTAATGACTTGTAGCGGATGGGCTGACAGCTCTCATAGAAAAACAGAGATGATAATTTTGGAAATAAATTCTAAATAGCAGCGTTCCGAGACTTAGGGTTCCCTTAAATTCTGCCACCTAACAGATACTATTGGCTGATGTCCGAACAACAATTCTCTAAAAGCAGCTTTCAAACTAGCTTTCAAACCAACCTTACAAACGGCAGAATTTGCGATCGCGATCGTACTGTGGCTCTTGCCAGGAGAAGGCAAAGTGGCTGATGGAAGTAATTTGGGGTGTGGCTTGGTGAATCGCCTGCATTTGGGCTTCTAACGAAGGACGCCCGTTCAACACTTCTCCCCAAGTTCCAGCAATTGCGGGTTCAATCTGTGTTCCAGCCGGAGCCAGATCCACAACCCGTTTGACCTGCGACACAATACAACTGGTATCACCGCAGATGCCATACGCCATTGGATGCCATTCCAGGCTGCTGGGAAACCGATCCCAGGGCTGTAAGCGAGAATCATACCCTTGTGCTCCAACCGATTGATTGGCTTCAGGAAAAAAGACGGCTCCAGCGGGAATGTTGCGTTGCTGCACAGGCTGGATTGCCATATTCAGAAAGTCTAAAATCCCCTGTACAGCATGGGCAACAGTCAATTGCCAGAGTTCCGATTGAAGATACGTCACAGAAACGGGCGTCTTTGGGGGAGTGCGTCCTTGCCACAGAGGTGCTTGCTCTTTGGGATATAGCGTATTAACCTGCGAAACATCACCGGCCGAAACGTATCCTTTACTGACAAATCGCTGAATTAGATCTAGCCCCTTCTGGTTCAATGCTCGCCCATACAAGGCTTGCTGGGCAGCAGAGCCGTAAATCCACAGATCCTGCACTTGACTGGCAACCGAAGCGGAACCTGCTCCCCTGGGATAGCGCACATAGTCAAACAACATGCCATCTGGCTGGCGCTGTAGAATCGCTTGCTCTAAAGTGTAGTAATCCTGCTTGGCTTGCAAATTGTAGGGATCAATAAAGGCTTCACTAGAATCAACCTGATCTTCTCCACTGGCAGAGCGGAAGGTTAGGCTATTATAACCCCGTCCATTTAAGGCGAGTACTTGCTGAGCGCTGGGTCTTTGCCCGTAGGTATAACCAAAATTTAGCGTAAACATCCAGGCATATACTTTAATGCCTCGTTGCCGTCCTTTGGCGATCGCCTCTGCCAGCAGATCACGGTTTTCATACCCTGGAACCCGCAAGACCGAAGACCAGGCTGTGCGATTATTGTTTGCAGGCAGCAGGACTTGCCCGTCCGAAAAGACTTCTAGATAAACCTGGCCATACCCCCGGCTGGCAATGCGATCGAAAATCTCATCCAGTGACCCAGCTCGGATATCGCAAGGATAGAGCCGCAGCCAGACTGCTTGTTCTTTCAGCCAGCTTTGATTGCGACAACGACGAACTTTCAGCGCATTGTCGTTCAGCAGGGTCTGATATTTGACCTGGGCATCTCGTTTACCTGCGGCCACAGCCTGACGTAGCTCAGTAGTTTGAGCAACTATATCTTCTGGAAGCGCACAATAGGGAGCCGTCTGAGCCAGTACCGGATTGGGGAGGAGAAATGGGATGAGGGAATTGATGGCAATGCCGACTAAACTGGCGGACAGCGTCGAGATGAGAGACTGGCGATTGCAGGAATTGCGATATTGTTTAATCAACAAAAAATGGGCAAACCTCATGAGACTGTTTACGACTCCTTCAGCACAATGGTCGCAGGCTCAGCGTTATGGAGAAATGAAGGCAAGTTCGCTAATGCTTGATCAACCTAAGCGCCTACACCTCACTGCCAAATTTCCAACTGAATCTATGGATGTCTATATTACTCAGATTTTGGAGATTTAAAGCGATCGCTGCAAATTTTGCCTCAAATTCAGGCGTCAGCAATTTGTGATAGGGCGCTTTGCGCTTGGATAAAACCAAATAATTCGTACTCTATTCAATTGCAATTGCAATTGCTATAACAATTGCCGATCCAGCAAGCATCAGAATTTAAGGGATTGATAAGTTGTGGCCACGCTCATTCTCCATCGGCTTAAAGGATGTAACCTCCATCAGCAACCAATATGATGGCTGGAAATCACCTGAAGGGAACTTAGCACAGAGGACTGCTTCAAACGGTTTGCCCCATTGGGATGACTCACATTAGAACTTTATAAAAGTCTTACGTAGTTCAAAGATTAGGCAAATCGCCACATTTTCACTACCTTGCTCTCAGTAACTCCTCTTATAGTGGCAAGTAATGGTGACTAGCCCCCAAAACGGTTTACCTGCAAGGAGCACTTGTGATTAGCACTTCTCAATTCCTACAATCTTCATCATCCGACTTATCCATGTCGGCTCGCCCACAAGAGATGTTCACATCCCCGCAGGTGCATCCCTCCGTAACTAGTAAAACTAAGCGTTTAATAGACATTGTTGGTGCGCTAGTCGGGCTGACGATTACCGCTCTGGTTGCTGTACCCGTCGCAATTGCCACACACTTTGATGATCCTGGTTCAATCTTTTACAGTCAACTCCGCTGTGGGCACAACGGCAAAACTTTCCGGATCTGGAAGTTCCGTTCCATGGTCAAAGACGCCGATCGCCTGAAGCACTTAGTTCATAACGAGGCCAAAGGGAACATTTTCAAGAACCGCAATGATCCCAGAATTACTCGCGTCGGTCGAGTTTTGCGTAAAACCAGCCTGGATGAATTACCGCAGTTTTGGAATGTGCTGAAAGGTGAAATGAGCCTTGTCGGAACCCGTCCACCCACGGTCGATGAAGTGATGAAGTATGAGCGTCACCATTTCCAACGCTTGTTAGTGAAGCCTGGCATTACTGGTGAATGGCAAGCCAACGGTCGCTCCACCGTAGAGGACTTTGAGCAAATTGTCCAGATGGATATTGCATACCAGGAGAAATGGTCAGTTGCTTATGACTTCCTGCTGATTCTTAAGACCATCAAAGCAGTGGTCGTTAAAGATGGAGCGTTTTAAGCTCTCATTTAACGATAGAGTAGTTTTGCCGAATATTCAGCCAACCAACATTGCATCCTTTTAACCTTGTGATTGGCTAGATCACAAGGTTTTTCGGCTTGTTAAACGCTCAAGACGATAACGAATATCAGGCTTTGGGGCAGCCATTACCACCATCGCAATTCTAGGTAGCCACGTTGAGGACGGTTTAACTCTTCTTCAGTTAGCCAATCCACCAGTTTGTACGTGCCAAACACATGATCCCACCAGTCCACGGCTAAACCAAAGTTATGATGCCACATGCCGTACTTGTGATGAACGTAATGAACCGGCATCTTCATCCAAAAGCACCGAGTTGGGTTTTCATGTTGGAGTTGATGGGCATAGGCTGAAAATGCTGCATAGACTAAGGCTCCCAAAAACCAGCCTAATCCTGCTTGCCAAGAGACAAAAATAATAATCCCATGACGATCGCACTGCCCTTCACATAATCCAGAAATTCCCAGATTACCCCTTGCCCTTCGTTACGACGGTGGTGGTCTCGGTGACGTTCTCCCACCTTGGCTGAAACATGCATTAACCGATGCAACCAATACTCCACCAGGCTAGCCAGGATAAACGCAACCATAAAACAGGCGATCGCAACTATCCACATATCTTTGAAGCTCTCCTACATAACATTCTTAGCTGAACCTAGTTAGCTGAACCTAGTACAACAATGCACTACATAATAAAGGGTATCCATATCTGCGCCATAGCCTACTAGTGATCTACATGACTCAACCGTTGAGGCTATCAGACCAGAACAAGATACCAGGAAATTAAGTTTCCCGGCATCCTAATTCTGCGAAAGCTTGATCAATTGTCTGTTGGCTGGGGCTGAGTTGCTGTTAGTTTAGCTTCAAGAAGCATTTGACGATCGAGTTTGAGCATGAGTACGCCCAAAGGCGGCAGGCAGAGATCAATAGAGTAGGGACGGTTGTGGTATGACCACTCTTCTGCCCATTTACCACCCAAATTGCCCATATTGCTACCACCATACTCACGAGCATCGCTATTGAATAGCTCTGTATAAAAGCCTAACTCTGGTACACCAACCCGATAGTGGGAATGGGGCTGAGGGGTAAAGTTGCAGGCAATCACGACATAATCTTCAGGATTGTCTTTTGCTCTCCGAAGGAAAACCACAACACTGTGACGGTTGTCACTACAGTCAATCCACTCAAAGCCCTCATGGGAAAAGTCTTGCGTGTAGAGCGCAGGTTGACTCTTATAGAGATCATTAAGACGACTGATAAAGTACTTAAGTTTCTGGTGGGAATCATACTGAAGCAGATGCCAATCCAGATCGCCCCAGACATTCCATTCAGTCCACTGCCCAAACTCCATACTCATGAACAGGGTCTTCTTTCCTGGATGGGTGAACATGTAGGCATAGAGCGCCCGCAGGTTGGCAAACTTCTGCCACTCGTCACCTGGCATCTTGCCAATCATTGGACTCTTGCCATGCACCACCTCATCGTGGGAAAGCGCCAGCATAAAGTTTTCACTGAAAGCATACATGATGCTAAAAGTGACATTGTTTTGGTGAAATTGGCGGAACCAAGGGTCCATGTGGAAGTAATCCAGCATGTCGTGCATCCAGCCCATATTCCACTTGAGGTTAAACCCTAGCCCGCCCATGTAAGTGGGCCAAGACACCATGGGCCAGGTAGTGGATTCTTCAGCAATGCTGAGCACGCCGGGGAAGTAGCCAAACAAGAGATGGTTCATCTGCCGTAAGAAATCGGCTGCCTCAATGTTCTCTCGTCCTCCATATTGATTGGCAACCCATTGTCCATCAGGACGTAGGTAGTCTAGATAGAGCATAGAAGCCACAGCATCGACGCGGAAGCCGTCAATGTGAAACTTATCAAACCAGAAGAGCGCATTTGCCACTAAGAAGTTGCGGACTTCGTTGCGTCCATAGTTAAAGACCAATGTGCCCCACTCTTTATGCTCCCCTTTCCGGGGGTCAGCATGTTCATAGAGAGCAGTGCCATCAAAGTTGGCGAGTCCATGTCCATCTTTCGGGAAATGGCCTGGAACCCAGTCTACAATGACACCAATTCCGTTGGCATGGCACTGATCGACAAAGTACATGAAATCTTGAGGTGTGCCAAACCGAGAAGTACAGGCATAGTATCCCGTCACCTGATATCCCCAAGAACCATCGAAAGGATGTTCGGCAACAGGCAGCAGTTCAATATGGGAGAAGCCCAATTCTTTGACGTAGGGAATTAGGCGGTCTGCTAGTTCGCGATAGGTGAGAAAGCGGGCACCAGGCTTGAGGTCTGCCACAATAACGGGCGTCATGGGGTTGCCCTTTTCGTCTAGTGCAGGTTCAGCGACAGAACCATGGAGCCAAGAACCCAAATGAACTTCATAGACCGAGATCGGCTGAGTTAGGGGATCACTATGACGGCGCTGTTCCATCCAGCCACTGTCGTTCCATTGGTAGCTGTCTAGATCCGCAACAATTGAAGCTGTTTTGGGACGAACTTCCTGCTGGTAGCCATAGGGGTCCGATTTTTCGTAGATGTGACCTGCCTGGTTTTTGACTTCATATTTGTATGAAGTGCCAACTGCTAATCCTGGAATGAAGAGTTCCCAAATACCGTTAATGATGCGGCGCATTTGATGTTCACGCCCATCCCAGTGGTTGAAATCACCTAGAACGGAAACGTTACGTGCGTTGGGTGCCCAGACCGCAAAGTAGACGCCCTTGACCCCTTCCATTTCAGTCAAGTGTGCGCCCAGCTTTTCGTAAATGCGATGGTGATTCCCTTCGGCGAACAAATGGATATCGAGGTCAGTAATCTGCGGTGAGCGGAAAGCATAGGGGTCATAGCTGGTATAGAGGCGATCGCCCTCTTTGACTCGCAACTGGTAGTTCTTTAGCTCTGGTACATCCAGCACACACTCAAAGAAATTGGGGTGATGGACAGCCTCCATCGGGATTTCTTTGCGATCCTCTGGAAAAATCACCCAAGCTTCGCTAGCACGAGGCAAGTAGGCCCTGACGACCCAGACCGTTTTGCCCTCCTTTTCGATCGGGTGAGGTCCTAGAACTTCAAACGGATCCTGGTGCTGGTTCCAAACAATCCGCTCAATTTGATCTGGAGCAACGGTCATTCCCATGAAGCTACCTACCTACCTAAATCGAATTACTGAACTGAAAAAATCGCTGGAGCGGCAAGTTAGAGACCCTAACCTAGTAGATCTCCAACCCTCAAAGATTGACGTAAATGAATGGAGTTTTATCTTAGATTCCCCAAGAAGGTGACTGTCTGCAAAGACCGTTAAGGTTGATTTTAAGGTTTGCAGCGCCATAGTTGAACTGGGTGTTAGTGCAGATTGAGGCAAATTGGATCTGCGTAATTCTGCTAATTGAGTTAATTCATTATTTCTTTAAAGAGTAGATCATAAACCTTAACAAAGCGTAGCAAATTGCGGTTCAACTCTCAAACCTAATTTTAGGGATGCCACTGATAATTCTGGAGGTTGATTTTTCCTTCAGGGCTGAAATCAATTCCTTCTTGCTCAAGTAGCGATCGCTGCAAATAATCCATTCCTTGTCGTGCGGAAGAATAAGAAATCTTACCCTTGGCATTGATCACCCGATGCCAGGGAACCTGATCAGTCTGTGCCTGAATTAGGTATAGTGCGTACCCGACTAGGCGAGCTTGACCTGGTAAATGAGCAAGTTCTGCCACTTGTCCATAGGTAGCAACTTTGCCCAACGGAATTTGACAGACCACAGCATGAATGGCGGCGTAGGTAGACATCTGACTAGTTCAATAGTATCTGTGATAAATGTTATTAATCTGGGGTAGTTTGAGGGGGCTGGGCAGATGTCGATCGCCACTCGCCTTGGTATGCTCATAATCATTGCCCTTGTTAACCGTGGTCCTCGTAAACCTTAAGAAATATTGTTGTGTCACAGGCTACTCCCCACGTTGATCAATTTGTTCGACAGATGCAAGGTTACTCCTTGCTGGTTGTTAATTCCAAGCCTTTTAGACAGTGGCAAGAGCGCTTTCAAGTCTCTCAAGGGTGGTTGATCATCTCGGCTCTGCTGGGGCTGCTGTGGCTCTGGAACTGGCAGCTTGTATTGGCTGTGGGCTTGGGACTAGTAGCTCTGGTCTGGGTTTACCTAGTGCATCAGGGCTGGTGGACACTACCCAAATTATGGAACTGGCAAAAGCTCTGGAGTCGCTCGAATCGGTCGTTAACCCTGGCGATCGCCAGTGGCAGCATTGTCACCATCGGCAGTTATTTGGCGATCGCCATCTGGCGAGAGTCTCATCACTCTTGGTTGGCAACTGGCATTATTATCGAGGGATTAATGGGTCTGGCAGTACTGCTCTTAATGGTTTGGCAGATGCTGACTCGTTCTGTTGGACAAGTGAAGATAGAGGGCGATCGCACCACCCATCTTTTGTTGGCTGACCTGGCTGATACTGACCCGCTCAAACGGTTGATTGCTGTTCGGCAACTGACCCAACAAGCCACGAATGCCACTTTATTACCTGTATCCTCATCATTATTGCCCGTATCCTCGGCATTGCCACTATCCTCAAGTCATTTAGCAGAGTGCTTCCGGCTGATGCTGAATCGAGAAACTGAAGCAGTAGTGTGTAGCGCCTTACTGGATAGTTTGCACAGCTTGAATCGGCTATCCAGTTTGGCCGCAGAAAAAGGCGACGTAGAAAAAAGATAGGGATTCAGGATTTCAAAAAAATATGTCTCACCGGACACCCGTGAGGTTATCCTAATGTACCCGGTATTACTCTGACGTTTTCTGCTGTGCAACCTATGGATCGATTTTTCACTGTTGAGGTGCTTTCTCAGACTTCCAATCCCCAGCAAGTTATCTATGCAGCTATGCACCAGGACTACTCTGAGGACTTTGTCTGGGCAGAGCGCGATCGCTTTCCCGACGAAGCTAAGGCGGGCGATCTGGTGGTAAGAAATTTGCTATTGGGCAATCGGGGGCACTATGGCCCGCTAGAACATCCGCAAATTGTACTGAACTGCGGCTTTTTTCCCCACTCCACCATGCAGCAGATTAGGA
>JAAUOQ010000148.1 GCA_012034795.1 Leptolyngbyaceae cyanobacterium CRU_2_3 | reverse complement strand
CTCCAAGCCTTGGAGCCGTTCTCGTGCTTCTCGAACTGCCAGATAGAGCGGTTCGTCTTGAGCAAATGCCTCTAAGAAATATTTCAAAAATTCTTGTGCAACGCGATCGGGCACAGGCTCTCGCATCACAATCATCTGCGGAATATGCAAATCGGCAAATGATCGGGCCAACCCTAACCCATCACAAGAATTGAAAATTGCCAGCTTCAATCCACGAGTTACTGCTTTTCTTAAGGCATATTTCAGTTCATCGATCGTTAGGCTCTCAGCCGAGTTAATGTAAATTCGCCCCCTTTCGCTCATTCCAGAGCTAGAGCTATGTCCAGCAAAAAAGAGAATATCCCAATTTTGTTCCCAAATCTGGTCGGTGAGATCTTTTCGAGCGGGTTCTACCAGAAAGGTGATTGTGGCATCAGGCAGTTTTTCTAGAATAGTGCGATCAGTTTGAGTGTCAATCCCTCTACTATCTCCCAATAAGGCCAAAATCTTAACCGATTGGGTTGAATCAGCAGAATAGTGAACCTGTTCATAGGTTGCTGTGCTCAGGGCAATTTCTGCGTTATGATAACGCTCAATTAAGTCCCAGAGATGCCAGGGCAGTTTTTGCAGTTGCAACTCTGAGGTTTGCAAAATCACCCGAATCGTTTCAGCAGGCTGGAGCTTTTCTAGCCACTTCTCGCGGATGGGACGAAATGACTCTGCCTGTAGCCACTGGTTCAGCCGATCGTGTAATTCCCTTGCCACTTGGTTACAAGCCTCAACGCTGACAATCGGGGGTGCTGATTTGGGTAACCCCAGCGGGCGAACCGACAAATCTAAATTTCGATAAATGGCTTGCCAGCGATTAAAAATTAAGGGTAATTCAGGTTCAGAGGGTAGCTCACCCGTGACTTCACTAGAGGGACGAGTGTTTTCCGCCCCAATCTGAAGTGTGACAGGGAATCCCTTAGCAAAATTCCCTGTTCCAAACTTCAAGATGACTAACTTACCCACGCTGCTTTCTCCAACAGTAGAGATTGAAAGAGGCGATCGCTCCGGAGAAACCGATTGCGATTGCCCAATGATCCAAGAATATCTCTCTACATCAAACGCTTCAATTCGAGCTAATGTTTCAGATTTGTGCTTGTCCTCCCCCCAATTAAGTGCACCCTGATTACCTACTTTCACCCACGCTTTTGCTTTTTATGCAAACCTCTGTTGAGGTAGACCAAAATCGGGTTAGGAGCCTGTGAGGTGAAATTATTGACTTTCTACGAGTACTTTTGGTTTTTATGCAGGACTGGGGAGAGAAATTTTGTCAGGGGCGATCGCCTAGAAACTGGAGAGAAGCCAAGTTGCCATCTTACAATTGAATCATTACAATGCTGACTTTTAGCTATTCAGTC
Source organism: Leptolyngbyaceae cyanobacterium CRU_2_3 (assembly GCA_012034795.1). Lineage (GTDB taxonomy): Bacteria > Cyanobacteriota > Cyanobacteriia > Elainellales > Elainellaceae > Drouetiella. The sequence goes on along the minus strand of JAAUOQ010000148.1, from coordinate 8,056 downwards.
TGATCAGGTGAACCTATGCGAACCCGTCAGGGGCTTCTTGAGAACTTTTCTACCTTTCTACAATTTCAAGGAGATTCTTTTGGGGGTTGGGTCATCGATCCAAAACTGCGTCGTAGTATGCAAACTTGCTTGAGTCAGTCCCCTCAAGAGGAATCTGAAATCTTTTGGGTGCTCTATTGGCATCGGCTCTGGCAGACCCCAGCCAGGTTGCTGGCCTCTGCCCATATGACGGCGTATCTTCAAGAAGTGTGTTATTGGGTGTCCCGAAAACTAGCACTCAAGCTGACCGGACACCACTCAACTGCTGACTTTTTTCAAACTGCAAGTGCTTCGATTGACAAAGTTCTTAAAAACTTCAACCCACAACTTGGCTCCAGCCTAAAAAGCTACGCAGAATTGGTGCTGAGTGGTGTGATTAAAAATCAGGTTGAGAAACAGCAGGAAGTAAAGCTTTGTAATGATTGGTCGTTATTGCATAAAACTAGCCATAAACGATTGGTAGAGGCTCTGCAATTTTCTGGAGAAAGCCATGAAGCGATCGCCCGCTACATCCTAGCCTGGAACTGCTTTAAAGCACTGTATGCGCCCAGCAAAGTTCAAGCGACCTATCGCTTAGGTAAACCTAATCCTGAAACATGGCAAGCAATCGCTCAGGCCTACAATACTGAACAATTGAGCCAATTTAGCTCTATGCAAGCTTCTAGCCCAGAGAGCCTGGAACGATGGCTGTCAGCCTGTGCCAAAGCCGTGCGGGTGTTCTTATATCCTACAACAATTTCAATTTACACTCCCATTCTTGGCCAAGAAACAGGCGAACTGCTCGATCAGCTATCTGGAAACCTTCACGAGTCTCTATTAGCCGCAGCGATTGCCACAGAAGAGTTAGAAATCCGCAAAACTCAAAGCGCACAAATCAATCAATTTTTAATCACTGCGTTGACCCAACTCGACCCCCAAGCCCAAACCCTCCTGCAACTCTACTATCAGCAAGGCTTGACCCAACAACAAATTGCTGAGCGTTTAGGCGTGAAACAATATGTCATTTCTCGCCAACTCAACCGGCTTAGGAAAACCTTACTGTTGACATTAGCGGAATGGAGTCAAAAAAATCTGCATATTTCCCTGACCTCCCCGGTATTGGACAGCATGAGTAACATCTTAGAGGAATGGCTCACCCACCATTTTTCCTCTGCTGTCGCCGCAACGGAGTCCCTATGATCTCTTCTGGTGCAACGCCCTTTTCTTTTATGAACGATCGCCTCTATCTGGAAATTCCAGAGTCTGCTCTGGAACCACAAAATCAAGCCTTTTCTAGCCCAGGAGCAGCTTGGCAAGCGCGGCTGAATCAAATGAGCCTGGAAGCAATCTTGCCCTGGTTGCAGGAAGAACGGGCGGCCCAAGTTTGGCCGTCTGTAGCGGTGCTGCCTAGTTTTTGGGAAGTGGCCAATGGCACCGCGATCGAGTGTGAAGGCATGCGGTTGGTTTTGCTCCCATCGACTGCCATCGATCTTCAAGAACTACGAGTTCCACAAGAATGGGTAGATATTCCCCATTGGAGTGCAGACTACTATCTGGCAGTTCAGGTCAATCCCGATGCAGGTTGGATTAAGATTTGGGGCTACACAACGCATCATTCTCTCAAAACCAAGGGGACTCACCATGACAGCGATCGCACTTACAGTCTGGATGAAGATGATCTCATCCAAGATCTCAATGTGCTTTGGATTGCTCGTCAACTCTGTCCCGAAGAACCTTTACGAGCAGACGTTGCGGACATTCCGGCTTTACTGTTGCCCCAGGCGGAAAACTTGCTGGAGCGCCTGGGCAATCCTGAGATTGTCTTTCCTCGTCTGGCAGTGCCCTTTCAGCTTTGGGCAGCCTTGCTCGAACATGGCGGCTGGCGGCAACGCCTCTATGAGCGGCGACAAGGCTTATTAAACTCATGGTCTGTTCCACAATGGTTGCAATCAGGCATATTGAGCCTAGCAGGGCAACTCGGCTGGAAGGAACAAATCTTACCGCTAGCGGCTCAAGGCATGCGAAACCCAGCAGAGCGCCTCAATGGTTTATCGCGGCAGCTAGTCATTGCGGGTAATCTGTATGAGTTGCAGGTGTTCCCTAGAGGCAATCCAGCAGATCACATCTGGCGGTTTGAGTTGCACTCACGGGATGCCGATCGCTGTATTCCTTCAGGTTTTAAATTAAGGCTACTCACTGAAGATTTACAGCCTTTTAATCACAACGAGGATACAGCAATCGAGGCAATTGATCAGCTATACGTAGATGTCATTCTAGAGCCAGGAGAAAGTCTAGTCTGGGAAGTCGAACCCACACCAGAGGGGTATGATCAAGAAATTTTGAATTTCTGATGGAGAAAAGCAACTTCTAGCGATCGCTTAGAAGAAATGATCTAGCTACCCCGATAAGTGCTGTATGACCAGGGCGACGCCAACAAGGGTACATGGTAATGCAAAGTTGGATCGGCAATGCCAAATTGAATGGGAATGCGATCGAGAAAAGGCGGATCTGGAAGCAGATTGATTTTTGAACGAAATACTCACCGGCTGCAAAAATTAACTCGTATCTGCCAACGGTGAACTCGGCATCAAGTAACAGCGGCACATCAGTGCGGCCATCGACATTGGTGATTACCCTTTTGAGTAAAGTTTTTCTCCTGAAGGGCTAATAGACCAAAGCTCGATCGCCAAATTTGCTGCTGGACAACCGTGAACTGTATCGAGAACGTGAGTTGTCAGTTTCCCCATAATTTTCATCCGGCAGTTTCATAAAACAGTTAATGTAGAGGCCCTGCAAGAATTGTCTTGCAAATCGCATTGATAATCTCAGTGCCATCTTCTTGTTTAAGATCTTCATACCACTGCTGAGTCTTTTCTGGATCTTTGCCGTGGGTGACATCCGATCGCTTGCGTGCCTTCAACACCACATCGGCTGCCCGATCTTTCCGAATCATCTCGTAGCGTTTCAATGAATCCTCAACGCTGATATTATTTGCCACTAGAGTATTGGCCAACACCAAGGCATCTTCCATAGCCTGACAGCCGCCTTGCCCCAAGTCAGGCGCAGTACTATGTCCGGCATCCCCCAACAGCGCCACCCGTCCTTTTGTCCAATAGGGCAGTGCTTCAACGTCGTGAATTTCTACGCGATTTGTTCTTAAGGGATCAAGCCGCTGAATCAAGGTTTGCACAGGGTTAGCCCAGCCCTTGAAAAAGCCAGCTAGCTCATCTCGATATATCTCAGGTTTGCTAACGCTGCCTTTGGGTAAAGGCACATCAAAAAAGAAGTAAAAGCGATCGCTGCCACGGGCATTAGAGAAGCACGTTTATGTTCGCCGACATAAATCACCCAGCTATGTTTGGGTGCTAAATCTTCGCTAGCAGGAACTAACCCATTCCAGTTAACATAGCCCACATATTGCCGCTCCACTGCATATCCCAACACATACTCGCGGATGATGGAATGTGTACCATCAGCCCCAATCACCAGATCGCCTGTGGCTTTGCGCCCATCTTCAAAGATCGCCGTAGCGCCATTGGCATCCTGCTCTACCGCCACACACTTTGAGTTGAGCCAGACATTTTCAGCACCAAAGGCATTCAGCAACATTCCCTGCAAGTCAGTCCGGGCTACCGGATAGGGACGTTGTCCTACCTGTTCGATTAAAGGTATCAAACTAAAATCAGTCAGCGATTCTCCAGTGCTGCTGTAGTACGCCATCCGATCCATCTGTCCACCAATGCTGGCGATCGCTTGTCCGAGTCCCAGGCGATTCAGGACTTTTACCCCATTCGACCAGAGTGAAATCGCTGCCCCAGCAGGACGCAATTCGCTGACCCGATCGTAAATTTCCACTGCGTAACCAGCTTGACGTAGCGCAATTCCTGTAGCCAAGCCACCCATACCTGCACCAATAATCACGACCTTCAAATTATCCATGCGGGTTCTCCTGAAATCGTTCTAGTGTAATGGTTCTGGTGGTAGGGTATAGCGATCGCCGCACCCTTGATAGCGCTTCGCGCTTGGATAAAACCAAATTATTTGTTGAAAGCCTCACTCCGCAGCAATGAACTGGCCCAGAAATCAGCCGATTTAACCTGTTTTACGCATAAAATTGCGTCTAATACTGTATCTAAATACACGATTTTTGGTAAAATCCTTATGTGTTCACTCATGCCTTGGCAAATTTTGCAAGGTAAACGTCTATGAAAAATCAGTGGCAACGTTACAAATCCCTAGAACTCATTCCTGATTCTGCACCAGAACCTAAACTCAATATGCGATCGGATCTATCACCCCTGGTAGGATTTTGGTGTACCTTCATTAACCTTTTGGTCAGAGAACACCTGTGTGAGCAGCGGACAGACTACCTAGAGCGGTGCTGGCTGATGAACTATGAAGAGCCTTACACGGCAACTAGTACCGATCAACTACAAAAGCTTTGGGAATTGATGAATTAGTAGTTTGCGGATCAACCATCAATTTATGTGTCTTTTTTAACCTTTTTTAAAGTTCAACTATCTAGTACAACTATCTAGTACAACAAAGTATAAGTTTGGCTACTGTAGTCTGGTCTTGATGGGTTTTGACACAATTATGAGAGCTGAGGGCAAGAGAGTACTCCCACACAGATCAGCGACCATGCAACAGGCAAGGCAATATGACCCAATTTCTTCACGAACAATTGTCTCTTCTGACATTGCCTTAAACAAGCCTGCCTTCAATTACGGTACATTAATCGTGATTTGTGGGGCAACGGCAACTGGTAAGTCAGGTTTGGCATTAGCACTGGCCGAGCGGCTGAATGGGGTGATCCTTAGCGCCGACTCGCGGCAAGTGTATCGCCAGTTCAGTATTGGCACTGCCAAACCCTCGATCGCTGAACAGCAGCGTCTCCCCCACTACTTAATTGACATTTGTGACCCGATAGAAACCCTGACTTTGGCAGACTATCAACAGCAGGCACAGGCATTGATTCAGCAGTTGCATCAAGGTTCTGGACCGGTGCCTTTTCTGGTGGGTGGTACAGGACTCTACATTCGATCGGTCGTCCGAGGCTTAAGGATTCCCCGTGTTGCTCCACAGTTGCAACTGCGATCGCAGTTGCAATCTCTTGGGCAACCCCAATGTTATGCCTTTCTTCAACAAGTAGACGCCGCCTCAGCAGAAAAAATTCATGCTAACGATCAGGTGCGGACGTTGCGTGCCCTAGAAGTCTTTTATGCGACAGGCCAGCCAATTTCCGTGCAGCAAGGAGAGGTGCCGCCAGACTATCCGATTCTCCAGATTGGGCTGGATTGTATAGACATGGGGATCTTGACCCGTCGCATTCAGAAGCGCACTGAGCAAATGGTGGCTCATGGATTTGTGGAAGAGGTCGATGCCCTATGTCAGCAGTACGGGACAGAGCTACCGTTACTCAACACGCTGGGCTATCAAGAAATTAAGCAATATCTAGCGGGAGAAATTTCACTGGCAGAAGCAAAAACTCTGATCGTGTTGCATACGCGCCAGTTTGCCAAGCGGCAGCGCACCTGGTTTAAATCCGATCGCTCCATTATCTGGTTTGATGCCGATCGCCCTGATCTACTTAGCCAAGTCTGGGAAACAATACAGGCATTTCTGATCGATTTAATGCCAATGACTCAGCCAGTAGCTCCATAGGCAATTAAGCTCCATAGGCAATTAAATAGGTAATTGCAAGAGTTTATAAATTTGCCATCCGGTGAACTTTCTTCTTCAAGGAGTTTCTAGCAAACTAGAAGCGCCACTCTGATTCAGTAGGAATTGGCTAAAAAGAAATTTTATTGGTACGGAACTACTAACCTATGAAAATTTTGGTGCTCAACGCAGGATCAAGCAGTCAGAAAAGCTGCCTTTACGAAATTATGGCTGATCAGCTTCCTGAGCAGCCGGCTGAACCACTTTGGCAAGCCCAAATCGACTGGACGCACCAGCCAGGTAAGGCTGAACTGCAAGTGAAAACTGCCAAAGCAGAACTCAAGGAATCAATTGCCTTTGAGTCCCGATCGCCCGTCATGTCTTACATGCTCAGCACACTCTGGAGCGGAGTCACCCAAGTGATTGCTGACGCTCAGGAAATTAACGGGGTCGGACATCGAGTTGTGCATGGGGGGCAGAACTACCGCAATAGTGTGCGGGTGACACCAGAAGTCAAGGCAGCGATCGCGGGGTTAGTGGATCGGGCACCCGTTCATAATCCCGTGAATTTGAGAGGCATTGAGGTGATCGAGGAAATTTTGGGCAATGTGCCACAAGTTGCAGTCTTTGATACTGCCTTCCATGCCCAGATTCCCGATGCTGCTGCCCTCTATCCAGTTCCCTACGAATGGATAGAACAAGGCATCCGGCGTTATGGCTTTCACGGCACTAGCCACCGTTATTGTGCTCAAAAAACCGCGCAAATTTTGGGTAAAGACCTGAAGGATCTAAAGATTGTCACTTGCCATTTGGGAAACGGCTGCTCGCTAGCGGCAATTCGGGAAGGGCGAAGCGTCAACACAACGATGGGATTTACGCCCTTAGATGGGTTAATGATGGGCAATCGCTCCGGTTCGATTGATCCCAGTATCTTGATCTATCTGCTGCGACAAGGCTACCCCATCAACAAGCTCGACCACTTGCTCAATCAAGCTTCTGGCTTGCTCGGTGTTTCGGGTGTTTCCAACGATATGCGATTGGTGACAGCGGCAGCAGAGCAGGGCAATTATCGGGCAAAATTGGCAATTGATATCTACATCCATCGGTTACAGGCTTTGATAGGGGAAATGATAGCCACCCTTAACGGGCTAGATGCACTGGTGTTTACGGCTGGCGTAGGTGAAAATGCAGCAGAAATTCGGGCAGCGGCCTGCCAAAACTTTTCTTATATGGGGATCAAGCTTGACCCTGAAAAAATACCGATCGCCCACGAGATCAGGTAATTTCGACAGCAGATTCAACGGTCAACGTATTAGTGGTGCATACCCAGGAAGATTGGGCGATCGCTCAAGAATGTTGGCAGGCTTTGAATCGCCAAGCTCTTTGATCGCCAAGTCTAACAACACCCTGTACGATCCAGCCAGGCTAGCGTATGCTAGAGCGGGACTCAGTACAGCTATACTACTACCCATTGGCGCATGACTTCTAAATCAATTCAAAGCATTTATACCGATGGGGCTTGCTCTGGCAATCCAGGCCCTGGGGGTTGGGCTACGGTTGTTTACTTCAGCGATGGCTCAGTCCATGAATTAGGGGGATTTGCAGCCCAAACGACCAACAACCGGATGGAAATTCAGGCGACGATCGCCGCTCTAGAATTTCTCTTGAAGGCTCAGCCCACAGAGCCGCTAGCACTTTACACCGACAGCGAATATGTCAAAAACGGCATTACCAAATGGGTGAAAGGTTGGAAACAAAAAGGTTGGAAGACTTCAACGGGCAAACCAGTGCTGAATCAAGAGTTATGGGAGATTCTCGATCAGCTTAACCAGCAGGTCAGCAAATTGGCCAAACTGGAGTGGAAACATGTGCGAGGGCATTCAGGTGATGTGGGCAACGATCGCTGTGATGAAATCGCCCGCGCTTTTTCCCTGGGCGCGATCCCCCGTTTGCAACAAACTGTTGAGTTTGGTTCCCATACCACTAACAGATCTATGACGGAAGCGATACAATCCACTGAGCGAACCCCTGTTGATCTTAATCTTGCTGACCCTGACTCTGTTCCCGAATTGGCTATGGTAAATTCCACTTCTTCAATCAATTCCGATGATTCAGACTTGCCCCGTGAGGTGAGGGTTGCTCAACTTCGCAACATGGTGGAAACGCTACATATGGCCGATGAGATTGCCAGTAAAGGCTATCTGATCACTAGCTCAGAATTGGCAGATTTAATGGATGTCAATGCCAGTGCGGTGACGAGCCGAGGCGACAACTGGGTTTGGCGAAATTGGGTGGTGTCGCGAGTGCGGCGAGAAGGGAACCAAATTCTTTGGCAGTTGGAACGGGTAGACTGACACAAAAATACGGATGCGATAAA
>JAAUOQ010000147.1 GCA_012034795.1 Leptolyngbyaceae cyanobacterium CRU_2_3 | reverse complement strand
AGATTGGCTTAAGCCACGTCGCTCACCTCTCAAAATAATTCAGGAGGTTTATTGCAAAACTGTGAGCATCAGAACACCCAGATCTCTTGCGCTGTTGGCAATTCACAAAGTTTTTGCCACGATAGAATGCAAATGATCTAAGCTTACTGAGTGTCTGTTGTCCTTTTCGCAAGTTGTGGCTGTGTTCAAACGAATCTCCCTCGCCTCTCTCCTGATCATCTCTAGCATTTGGGGCATCGCTCAACCTGTTCATGCTCAGGCACTAATTCCCCATGTTTTGCAACTCGATCAACAGCAGTTGGAGGATCAGGGCTTAAGTTTGGCTCAGGAAGCTGCTCAATTGGCTCAGTTTCAGCAGTTTCAACTGGCGCTATCCCGTGCTCAGTTGGCCTCGCAGTTGGCTCCCAATAGCGCCCAAGTCTGGGCATTGCTGGGCAGTTTATACTTGGAATCAGAACAGCTCGATCCAGGCATCCAGGCATTGCTGAAATCGCGATCGCTCGATCAAGCTAACGACGCGGTTTTGTTCGCTTTGGGTTCTGCCTATTTTCAGCAAGAAAAGTATGATGCTGCCATCCAGTTCATTCAGGCAGGATTAAAGCTCAAACCTGATGTTCCAGAAGCCCTGTTTGATCTCGGTAACGCTTACTACAAGCTGCGACGCTACAACGAAGCGATCGCCCAGTATGAGCAAGCCGTCAAGCTGAACGAAGAATTTTGGCCTGCCATCGAACAATATTGGGCTGGTGCTTTACGAGAGCGGAGATGCCGATGGTGCTCTGGAACGGTGGCAGCAAGCAGTCAAAATTGATGGTGCCCAAACAGAACCTCAACTGGCAATTGCGATCGCCCTTTACGCCAAAGGGGAGACTGCCCAAGCCATCAGGCTGGGCGAAGCTGCCCTCCGCATTGACGGACGCTACGGCGATCCCGCGTATTTGCAACAGAACCTGTGGGGCGATCGTTTGGTCACCCAAGCCAAAGTATTTCTAGCATTGCCGCAAATTCGGAGTGCGATCGCTCAAGGCAACGCTATGCCCTTACAACCACCCCAGCAGTAGAGCAGGAAGAACTAGGAGATAGAAATCTTCAACTGCGTGAGGGATGGAGTATTTTTAGTCAGGTGCAAAACCGCCACAGCAGTAGAAACAGGGTTGAGCATGCAAAGGGTTGATGGTCAATTGCCTAAATTCTGGGCATTCTAGGGGGTGATGCAATCACACTGCCCACCCGAACCTATGACACCTTCAGCCAGCACCTGCACTGATTTATTTCCTGAAATCTTGGGCTATGCGATTGTTGAGCAATTATATCTTGGGTCTCGCACGGCAGTCTATCGCGCGATAGAAACGACTCAGCAGAGTTCAGTGGTAATTAAGGTACTGCAACGAGAGTATCCGAGCTTCGGCGAATTGGTGCAGTTTCGCAACCAATATACCATTGCCAAAAATCTCCCCATTTCTGGAATTGTCCAACCGCTGAGTCTGGAAGCGATCGGCAGTGGCTACGCCCTGGTAATGGAAGATTGGGGTGGGGTTGCTTTGGACAAATACCTCCAGCAGCAGGCGTTGGATCTGTCAGAAATATTGACGATCGCCCTGCAAATGGCGGATATTCTCCATGATCTCATCCAGCATCGGGTGGTGCATAAAGACATCAAACCCGCCAATATCCTGATCCATCCAGAGTCCAAACAAGTCAAGCTCATCGACTTTAGTATCGCTTCATTGCTGCCCAAGGAAACTCAAGAGATTCAAAGTCCCAACATCCTGGAAGGCACCCTGGCATATATTGCTCCAGAACAAACTGGGCGGATGAATCGCGGCATTGATTATCGGGCTGATTTCTATGCTTTAGGGGTCACGCTCTACCAACTCTTAACTGGAAGTTTGCCCTTCGCCTCAGCCGATCCATTAGAGTTAGTGCATTGTCATATCGCCAAAGTGCCATTGCCTGCTCATCAAGTTAAGGCAGATGTGCCTGCTATGGTGGGAGAGATCGTGGCTAAACTGATGGCAAAAAATGCCGAAGATCGCTATCAAAGTGCTCTGGGACTGAGACATGATTTACAGCAGTGTTTAACCCAGTGGCAAACAACAGCGACAATTGTAGCCTTTGAACTAGGACAACGCGATTTGAGCGATCGCTTCCTCATCCCCGAAAAACTCTATGGTCGTGAAGCTGAAGTCCAGACTTTACTGGATGCCTTCGATCGCGTTGCCGATGGCGCGTCTGAATTAATGCTGGTGGCTGGATTCTCTGGCATCGGCAAAACAGCGGTAGTCAATGAAGTCCACAAGCCGATCGCCCGTCAACGCGGCTACTTCATTAAAGGCAAGTTTGACCAGTTCAATCGCAATATTCCGTTCTCAGCCTTTGTGCAGGCATTGCGGGATTTAATCGGGCAGTTGCTCTCAGAATCCGATGCCCAACTGGTGCAATGGCGCATCCAGATTTTGACAGCCGTGGGAGACAATGGACAAGTTCTGATTGAGGTGATTCCAGAGCTAGAGGAAATGATCGGCAACCAGCCGCCCGCCCCAGAATTATCGGGCAGCGCGGCCCAAAATCGGTTTAATTTGCTGTTCCAAAAGTTTATTGAAGTATTTACCACAGCAGAACATCCACTGGTGATCTTTTTGGATGATTTGCAGTGGGCAGACTCGGCATCCCTTCAGTTGCTCAAACTGCTGATGAGTGATAATGGCTATCTCCTGTGTTTAGGTACCTATCGCGATAATGAAGTATCGCCGGTTCATCCCTTTATGTTAACGGTGGAAGAGATCAAGAAAGCCCAGGCGATCGTCAATACAATTAGACTATCTCCACTAGCATTTGAGGATACCAATCGTCTGGTTGCTGATACGTTGAATTGTTCAATGGCATTGGCGCAACCCTTGACAAAATTAGTCGATCGCAAAACCCAAGGCAATCCCTTTTTCACCACCCAATTTCTCAAAGCATTGCATGGGGAAGGCTACATTCGCTTTGATTGCGATCGCCGTTATTGGGAATGCGATATTGCCCAAGTGAATGCACTATCGCTCACAGATGATGTGGTGGAATTTATGGCGGTGCAATTACAGAAATTGCCAGCCGTAACCCAACAGGTGCTCAAATTAGCCGCCTGTATTGGCAATCAGTTTGAATTAGCGACCCTGACGATCGTCTCTGAACAGTCAACGACCGACGCAGCAACTGCCCTGTGGAAAGCCTTGCAAGAAGGGCTGATTTTGCCCACCAGTCAGGTTTACAAGTTCTTTCAGGGTACGGAACAGTCTGATTCTCAGAGTTTGGCTAATCCAACCTATCGTTTTTTGCACGATCGCGTTCAACAAGCAGCCTATTCCCTGATTCCGACAGCAAAGAGATCTCTTGTCCATTATCAAATCGGACAATTGTTATTACAAACCCTCTCAGCAGAAGACAAAGAAGAATGCATTTTTGACCTAATCAATCAATTGAATTATGGAACGACGTTAGCTGTTGAGCAAACCGAAAGAGATGAACTGGCACGCTTAAATCTGATTGCGAGTCGCAAAGCGAGAGCAGCAACCGCTTACCAAGCGTCCTATGAGTATGCCACCGTAGGATTATCTTTTCTAGGAGATCATGCCTGGCAGCGGCATTATGAAACGACTCTGGCTCTCCACGAATTGGCAGCAGAAGTCGCCTGCTTGTGTGGCAACTTTGCTGAGATGCAACAGTTCATTGATCAGGTTATCGCACAGACCCATTCTTTGCTCGAACAGGTCAATATTTATCAAACTAGAATTCGATCGCAAATCATTCAAGGTAAATTCACTGAAGCGGTAGCGATCGCCCTACAAATTCTCCAGCAATTGGGCGTCATGTTTCCTGAAGTGCCTGCACCAAAAGATATGCAACACGCCATTGCCGAGATTGGAGAACTGCTAAGAAATCAGGAAATTGAAGATTTGGTTCATCTGCCCACAATGGTAGATAGGGAAAAGAAGCCATTGTCCAGATTGTCACCAGTGTGTTTTCAGCCGTTTATCTCTCAGGTTCGCCCCTATATCCGCTCTTCATATCTTTGTCAGTTAAGCTATCCATCCAATATGGAAATACACTCGCTTCAGCCCTTAGTTATGGCAGTTATGGATTCTTGCTATATAAATTGCTTCAAGATGTAGATACCAGCATACGATTTGCACATCTAGCCCTCCAATGCGTCTCCAAACTAGATGCTAAAACGACCAAATCGGAAGTGTTGCTGCTAGCAGGAGCGTTTATTCTGCATCACAAAACCCATCTCAAAGAAGTACTACCCCTTTTACAAGAAGGATATGCGATCGGACTGGAGGTTGGACAGCCAGAAATGGCTGGGTACAATGCCAACTTTTTTTGTTCAACTTCGTTTTGGTGCGGCCAAAACCTGGACATTTTAGAGCAAGAGACGCGCGCCTACTGCCTTGAGTTAGAACAATTAAACCAATTAAAAGCCGCCAATAGCTGTCGCATCACCTGGCAAGCAATTCTCAACATGCTGGGCTTGACTGAACACCCTGGTGTTTTGTCGGGAGAGGCTCTACAAGAAACAGAACTCCTGCCTCTGCTGCAATCTCGCGATGACGCCTATTTATTTTATCTGGTCTATCTATACAAGCTGACGCTTGGCTACTGGTTTGGAGAAATCGAATTTGCCGATCGCTGTGCCGTTTCCATTAAACCTTTCTTATCGGGAGGGTCTGGATCTGCCCATGAACCTGCATTTTATTTTATGATGCTTTGCTGGCTCTAGCAGGATTAGATCACCAGCTTCATGAGCCAGCAGTTGCTTTGCAGCGGGTGACAGACAACCAAACTCAGTTAAAGCATTGGGCACACCATGCCCCAATGAATCACCAGCATAAAGTTGATTTGGTGGAAGCCGAAACCTATCGCATCGCAGGAAAAAACTATGAAGCGGCAGACTACTACGATCGCGCCATTGCTGGAGCCAAAGCCAACGGCTACATTCAAGAAGCAGCCCTATCCAATGAACTCGCTGCCAAGTTTTATCTTAACTGGGGCAGAGAAAAACTTGCCCAAGACTACCTCGTAGATGCTTACTATGGTTATGCTCATTGGGGTGCAAAAGCCAAAATCCAAGACTTAGAGCGCCGCTATCCCAACCTGCTCGCGCCGATTTTGCAACAACAGCCAATGGCGTTGTCAGCAACTAACACAGTATTTACAACAACCGCTCTCGCCCCATCTCAGGCTCTCAGTACTCAGTCTTCCAGTTCCGGTAGCACCAGTATTTCTGCGACCCTTGACTTAGGCACCATTCTGAAAGCCTCCCAAACCCTCTCCAGCGAAATTCAACTCGATCGCCTCTTGGCAACCTTACTGCATATAGTTTTAGAAAATGCTGGAGCAGACAAAGGCGCATTGCTGATGCCGCATGAGCAAGAGTGGTTTGTGGAAGCCGTTGCCACCCTTGATCAGCCAGCACGGGTGCAATCTATCGCCCTCTCCAGCAGTCCAGAGATTCCCCACAGCGTGATCCACACCATCAAACGGAGTTTGCAACCCCTGGTGATTGCAGATGCTACGACCCATCCCATGCTGACAACCGATGCTTATGTGGTGCAACAGCAACCCAAGAGTCTGTTGTGTACCCCAATTCTTCAGCAGGGTAAACTCGTTGCCCTTTTGTATCTGGAAAACCGATTTACTGCTGGGGCATTTACCCGCGATCGCATTGAACTATTGAACTTCCTCTGTGCCCAGGCAGCCATTTCTCTAGAAAATGCCCGCCTTTACCAACCAAGCCCAAACCTACGCCCAACAGTTAGAGCAATCGCACCTGCAAATTGTGCAAAGCGAGAAAATGGCATCCTTGGGCAACTTGGTGGCAGGGGTGGCTCATGAAATCAACAATCCCATCGGCTTTTTAAACGGCAGCATCACCAATACCAAAGACTATGTGCAAGACCTCCTTGAACATCTAGAACTTTATCAACAGCATTATCCTAATCCTGCTGCACCCGTTCAGGAGAATGCAGCAGAGATTGACCTGGACTTTCTCAGTGAGGACTTGCCCAAACTCTTGGACTCAATGCGAGGAGCCACCGATCGCATTACAGGCATCAGCACCAGCCTGCGTACCTTTTCTCGTGCTGATACCGAGTATCAGGTGCCTGCCAACCTACACGAAGGCATTGATAGCACGCTATTAATCTTAAAATACCGGCTCAAAGCCAACGAACATCGCCCTGCCATTCAAGTGATTCAAGACTATGGGGAGTTACCTGAAATTGAATGCTTTCCAGGACAGTTAAACCAGGTATTTATGAATATTCTGGCAAATGCGATCGATATGTTTGATGAAATGGCACAAACCCAATCATTTGAGGAACTGGAAACCCATCCCCAACAAATTACTATTCGCACAGTCAAGGTTGAAAATCAAGTCAAGATCTCGATTCAAGATAACGGAAAAGGAATGAGCGAGGAGGTAAAAGCCAAAATCTTTGACCATTTGTTTACCACAAAAGGGGTGGGCAAGGGAACGGGACTGGGATTGGCGATCGCCCGTAAAATTATCACTGAAGTTCACGCAGGCAGTATAGAGGTGCAGTCTGAAGTCGGTCAAGGCAGCGAATTCTGCATCCGACTACCAATCTCAAATTCATCACCCAACTCTGCTTAAAAATTACAGATAACAAGCAGTTACAAATCGCAGACACAGTTCGCCCAACCACAACTGGTTAACTACCACCACTCAACTACAACCTTGAGTTACTTGAGCCACTTTAGTGTTTATTCCATGCCATTTAACATTATCCTTTATGATCACTCGACGAGATTTCACACGCTTATCCCTAGTTGGATTAGGTTTAGGATTAGCAAACTGCACAACCCTTTCTCAAACTCCCACTTTCACAAACGCCTCTGAGCAAGCAGATTTGGTGATTTGGTGGGAGCAAGGGTTTTTACCAGAAGAAAACGAGCAGGTCATTCAAATTGTCCGAAACTGGGAAAAGCAATCTGGCTTGACTGTAAATTTGAAACTTTTGCCAGTTGATTTGATCGAGCAGCAATTGTCCAGACTGGTAAGAGAACCAAACAATCCCGATCTTCCAGATATTGTCTATTCCGTCGGGGTCGATCCTAGCCTTGCCCCTAAACTTGCCTGGCGAGATCAATTAATGGATCTGTCCGAGGTGATTGATCCAGTTAAAGACCGCTACACACCTGTGGCGCTTTCCCAGGTTTCCTATCGAAACAAAGTGCAGGGCGAACGCAGTTATTATGCCGTACCGCTGTGGCAGACAGATGACTACATTCACTACTGGGGAAATTTAATTGAAGAAATTGGCTTCAGTCCTACGGATGTTCCTGTCGATTGGGAGCCATTTTGGCAATTTTGGCAAACGGCCCAAACACGGTTGCGATCGCAAGGACACCCCGATATTTATGGGCTGGGTCTATGCATGTCCACCATAGGGTTCGACACCTACACCTCATTCATGATGTTTCTCGATGCCTACAATGTGGCAGTGGTGAACGCTGAAGGTGAGTTTTTGCTTGAGGAGTCAACAAATCGCCAGCGACTGATTGCCGCTCTGGATGAGTATACTCGATTTTTTCTGGACGGGTATGTACCACCCGCTGCAATGGAATGGACTGGATCAGGTAACAACACCAGCTTCCTTAACGGTCGCATCTTGATGACGCAAAATCTCACCTTATCGATTCCACTGACGCAAAAGTTGCCCGTTAATAGATACAACCAAGACGCAACCAAGCACTATCAACAGATCGTGACGATCGAACGTCCTCGCAAACCCGATGGTACAGCCTTACCCACCCGTAAAGGCATTAAGCAAGCGATCGTACCCAAAGCCTGCTTGCATCCAGAAGAAGCTAAAAGCTTCCTCACCTATTTGATTGAGCCTAAAAATCTCAACCAGTTGATTAACGGGTTTAAGGGACGGGTGCTCCCTGTGATGCCGCAACTGTTTGAAAATTCTCTGTGGAGCGGTTCTACTGATCCTCACCTCTCTACAGCATTGAAGATTTACCAGAGTCCTAGTTCCATCCCCTACGAAGTCACTCATTCAGCATTTAGCGAAGCTCAAAGTCAACAGTTGTGGGCCAAGATGGTACTCAAAGTCATTCAAGACAAAGTATCTCCAACTGAGGCTGGCGATTGGGTCATTAATCAAATTAAAAATATTTGGACGGAATGGGAGACATCAGTATGAAACGTTGGCTAGACAAAAGCTTATTAATCCAGTTGGTCAGTTATTTTTCATTGCTATCGGTTATCACTATCAGCACGGTCGCCGTTGGCTCCTATTTTCAGGCTCGCCAGTCTTTAGAAGAAGAGGTAATTAATCGCCTCACGGTTGCCGCGAAGTTGAAAAGCGATCAACTCAACGACTGGGTTGAAAATCAGTTGCGTGATATTTTGCTAGTAAGCCAGGAGTCCAAACTTCAGAGCGCCATCAATACCTTACTCACCGCTGACCCATCTCAACCTACCTATCAAGCAGCCTATCAGATACTCAAGCAACACGTCGCCCGCCTGATTGAGATTAAACCGAATCTCCGTAGCATTCATATCACTCGAAATAGTGGCTTTGTAGTCTTTGCATCGGATGATCCGAGCCTAGAAGGAACCTATCGTCCCTTGGGCGACCCAGCCACCTATTTCACCCGCGATCGGCTCAACATTGTGGTGCCAAACTTCTACATCTCCCCTAAAACTCAAAAAGCAGCCATCACCGTTGCTACCCCCATTATGGATACCCAAGGGGTGCGAATGGCAGCTCTCGTTGCCGATCTCAACCTAGATCAGGTAGATGCGCTGATTCGAGAAAATACAGGATTGGGCGAAACCGCAGAAACCTATCTCGTAGGTCGAGCCAAAGGAAGAACAATTTTTATCTCTAAACAGGAACCCGGCAGCGCTAGCAATGCTCCTTCAGTGGCAGAGGGCATCAACAGTGAAGGAATCGATCGCGCCATTAATCAACAAAGTGGGTTTGGCCACTATCCCAACTATCAACAGGTTCCAGTAGTGGGGGTATATCGCTGGATGCCAGAGCAAAATTTGGCTTTAATCGCCGAAATCAATCAGTCTCAAGCGTTTCTGCCAGCCCAGTTACTAGCCAGAAATATTCTGGTGATTGGGTTTCTATCATCTGGGCTTCTCCTGATTGCAGTCTATTTGTTGTCTCGCCGCATTACCCGTCCGATTTTGGCAATTGGTGCTGCCGCCACCCGCATGGCCGAAGGGGATTTAACCCAAACCGTTCCTGTAATGACCCAGAATGAAGTGGGCGAGTTGGCTCAAACCTTCAACCAAATGGCAGGACAGCTAAAAACATCTTTTGAAACGCTGGAACATCGAGTGACAGAACGTACTACCGAACTAGCCCAGGCCAAAGAACAGGCTGATAGCGCCAATCAAGCCAAGAGCGAGTTTTTGGCAAACATGAGCCATGAATTACGTACACCGCTC
>JAAUOQ010000146.1 GCA_012034795.1 Leptolyngbyaceae cyanobacterium CRU_2_3 | reverse complement strand
GGGGATTGTGGTGTCTGGAACAGACCTACAATCCCCTAAAAGTTTATCAGTTGATCAAATGTGAAGTGCTGTGGGAAATATGATTTTATGCATCAACCACCAATGCATCCACAGGACGGGCAATACAGGACAAAATATAACCTGCTTCTTGGTCGGCTGCGCTCAATGCCATCGGTTGCCCACTATATTCAACTTGTCCTTGACGAACTAAGACTTTACAAGCGCCACAGGCACCCACTCGGCAAGCGCTGCGAATTGAAATTCCCTCTTGTTCTGCCAACTCTAAAACAGAGCTATTGCCATCGGCAGGAACATCCTTCCCAGACTTGGCAAAGTTGACCCCCGGCCCAGTTTTAGCAGGCTGAGCACTGCCTTTACCATTACTGGGGGCTGAGGGTGGAGCAGGCATAGCCGCCGGAGGTGGAGCTACTTTTCTGCCACCATTAGCTGCTGGGGGCATCCCTTTACCATTGCTCGTTGCTGGAACGGTGGTCTGAGCAGGCATCGTGGTTTTTGGCTCAGACTGGGGTGGAGCAGCTACTTTGGCACCGCCGAAACTTTCTTCTTTGTACTGAGACATTGGGAAGTTTTCAGCTTCCAGCAAGGATTTGACAGCCTGCACAAAACCATTGGGTCCACACACATAGACATGTCGTTCCATCAAATCTGGTACGACGAGTCTCAGCATCGCTTGAGAAAGTCTTCCCGTTAATCCCATCCAAGGATGTCTAGAAGAAGACTGAGTCATGGTGGCAGCCAGGTGGAAATTCGGCATCTGGGCAGACATAGTTGCCAATTCAGCGCCAAAGATCAAGTCGCCAGGGTTGCGGGCACTATGAAGAAAGACAACGTCACAATCGGCTAAAGTGTCTTGGACCCAGCGCGACATTGACATCATGGGTGTAATTCCACTTCCGGCTGAAATCATCAGCATCTTTGAGGGTGGGTTGGGCAAGCAACTAAATTGACCGAGTGGAGGTCCAATCAGCTTAACGCGTCCCCCCACTTTTAAGGAGTCATGTAGCCAATTAGAAACCAAACCGGGCGGAATATCTGGACGGCCGGGGGGGCTTGGCTCCCGCTTGACGGTGAGATCAAGATGATAGGGACGGGATGGAGACGAAGAGATGGAGTAGCAACGCAGCACGGGCTTACCCTCAATCTCGACTTCTAGATTGACAAACTGCCCTGGTTTGTAAGAGAACAGCATGGGCGGATCGGCAACGAAACAAAAAGTCTTAGCATCGGCTGTCTCATCAATGATGCGGCAACAGCGCATGGATAAATCTCCCGTCCATGGCTGATCTGCAACCCCTGGTGTTAGCGATCGCGGTAGCCCCGTAGCCCCATCCGATGGGGCAAATGACGGCGGTTCTATCTCCTCAATATGTAAATAAGTTTCTCCTATTTGCAACAAATCACGTTTGCTGAGCGATCGCTTATCATTCGCTGCTATGACTTCGCCATTGAGTGATGATCCAGAGGTGCTGCCTTCATCTACAAAATAATAAGTGCCATCTTGATAAAAGATTCGTCCATGTACCCGGCTCACTTCTTGAGCAGACAGTACTAAATCGCAGGTTGCATATCGTCCAATTACCCACTCAAGCTGTTCAGGGTAAGACTGGACAAGTGTGTGAGTTCCAAACTCCTGCTGATCGAAGTTTACCGATTTAATTTTCAACATATGCAGTCTCCTGTATCATCAATTCATCTGAAGGAAAGAAGTTGCACCCTGATTATTGATGTGGATTAGCATGTCCTCCCATATCATCAATTCATTGGGAGGAAAGAAGTGACACCCTAGTCAATTGACGGGATTCGATGCAGAGGTAATAAATTACCGCCGCCGCCGTTGAAAAGGACCAGAGCGAGCGATCGTGTGTTCAGATGTTGATTTTACCTGCTTGGCAACTGTTCTCGCTAAAGTATCCGAGTCATGGCTGACTGTTCCTTGTCGCGAAATCGGGGATACCAAAAGCTCTGGATTAGTAGTGGCGATCGTTTGAATCGCTGTAAAGTGATCAGTGTCTTGAATTTGCAGATCTTGACGCAGTTTTTTACAGAAATCAAAGCTTTGATTTGCATCTGTTACTTGTTGCGTTAACAAGTCTTGCAGAACTCCAGTGTAGGTTTGCAGGCGCATTTGTTGCGAAACTCCCACCAGCACTTTTGCTAGGGTATATAGCTCATCAGAAGAAAGATCTTCCAACGAACGCCCATCTAACACAGCCGGATCGATGGGGAACTGCTGGAGTTGCCTGCGCAAGCTAGCCGCCATATTCTCGCGACTGTATTGAGCATGGGTTCGACCCAGAGTTCGATAAATCCATAGTGCGCCCAGCAAAACGACAAGCCCATTGAACGCTAAAACCAAATGTTCTGGGAAACGGTTGAGCGTAGGACGCGCACCATAAGAAAAGAACGTCCAGAATGATACCGTTGTGAATACTGTAAACATCACATGCTGAGCTTGCTCGGCTGAAACTCCACTGAATCGCCGGTAGAGTTTTTCCAGAATCAAGCCGATGGCGAACGTAGCCCCACTAATCACTCCATAGGTAATGAGTACAGCCACAAATTTGGGAATACCAATGGCATGACCATACATGTAAAATCCTGGTTCAAACAGTGTCTTAAAGGCAGTGTCTTCGCGTGTCCACGCTCCTGTGAAGTAATAGTCCCAATTGCCGGAGTAAAGGAAATAGTACAGATAGAAGGCAATCACCATGCCCAAGTAACCATACTGGATGAGCCGCCGACCGGGTTTCTTGAGTTCCTGCCAATAGGCTTTTTCAGAGTCAATATCAATGCAAGGCACTTTGCAACCCACGCAGGCACTCATCTCTTGACCCGTCTTAGAATCTACGGTGCGGCACATTGATTGGGTGACACCCCCAGCCGTTTTGTTCGCCTGACTGCCTAGCAAAGCGCGTGGTCCTGTATAAACCATTTGTACCGGAGCCATAGGGCAAAAGTACTGGCACCAACTTTTCCCAGCGTACAGATAGCCCACCAGTATAGCTGAGAGAATCGACAGTACCAAAAAGGTGCCCAGGGCAATACGGTTGCCATTCACAGCAACAATCCGCAGCCACAACCCTGCGATAAACAGCCACCACTGCACGTAGAGATGATTTTGCCCTAACCAGGAGTTTTCACGAATGGTCACTAGCTCATAGCGAGCCGCCTGCGTTACCGGATCAAGCACCTTCTTTTTGCGCTGAATCCCCAAGGCTCGTGGAATTTGGGACATAAACGATAGCGGACAAATACGCCGCCAGGCTTCGTGCCCAAAGCTCATCAGGATCAGAATGCCCGAAGGCACAACCATTGCCCACCAGATCAATCTACCCATTGGAATGTTTCCTGGGGCATGCAGGTTTCTCGAATCTTGACACACTGATCCAGCCTGATATGAAACACGCTAGCCAGATTGACAGGATCCGTAAACATGGGAGTGATCGGATCATAAAACATCGAGGCAATTAGCGTTAACCAGCCAATGGCCAGCAGCCATCTAACCCGGTGCATGATTGTTTCCGAGACTTTATTGATCATATGCGTTGCTCTCTGATCTCTAGTGTTAAAACGATTCAACTTTTCGCTTCATACAGCGATCGCTTCTTTCCCCTGAATTGTTTTGCCTGCATTTAGACAGGTCATCCATCGCTGGACTGCTTAGGGAATAGCACGGGCACTCATCTGCCAGATTCGCAGTCTTTTGTCTGGGCTAAACCCCACTAAGTAGCGATGATTAGGACTGAGCACCACAGATGCGTTTTTGGCACATTTGCTAGGCATCGTTGCCATCAGGTTGCCTTGAGGACTCCAGACTCGAATGTTGCCATCATTATTGACCGTAACTGCTCTGTGTTGGTTCAGCAATGTTGCAACAGGCTGTGCCGAACTTTCAGGAAAGGCCCGCATCAGACCTTCTTGTTCCAGATTCCAGACCAACGTCCGATCTTCGCCAAAGCTAAACAAGGTATGCTCATCTGCCATCCGCAAGCTAACAATGGGAGCATCGTGTCCCGCAAAGGTACGGCGAATCTGCCTGGTACGCAGATCCCAGACTTGGAGTTGGTTATCGCTGTTAGCACTGACTACTCTGTTGGGTGTTCCACCATACGTAACGGCTGTCACTGGCGTTGCCACCGGACTCGGAGACGTCAGGGTATGCATCAACGCTCCCGTCTGTAAATTCCAAACTTTGAGGGTGCCGTCTTCACTACTACTAACGATCGATTGTGTATCAGGACTGATGGCAACCGCAGTAATATCTGCTTTGTGTGCTTCTACACTCCAGATCAGCGCACCTGACACTGTATCCCAGAGACGCAGGGTGCGATCTTTTCCACCACTCACCAACCAGCGACTTTCTTGACTGATGTCTAAGGCAGTCACGGTGTCAGTATGCCCATCTAGAGTTTTGAGCATGACTCCATTCGGCATAGACCAGAGACGTAAGAGGTGATCGGCTTCCGCAGTGACTAAAAGCGATTGTCTGGTGCCACCATCATCCGATTAACATCGGATTGAGTAGATGCTTCATGCACCAAGGCGACATCATTGTCTGATTGAGAAACCGCATGTTCTAACTGCGTTAGCATTGCCCCTGCTCCCTCAATCTGATTCGAAAAATAGAAGTACCAGCCTCCTAGCAGCAGCGATAGAACAGCAGGTTTCCACAGTTGTCGAGCGGGTACCCATCTACCGCGCTTGAAAGAGCGCCGTTTGGCTGGGGCCGGAGCCCGCAGTGCTGCACCCAAGGCAGCAAGGGCTTCCGATGCGTTCTGGTATCGCATCCGAGGATTGCGCTGCACCATGCGATCGAGGACAGTAGACAAACCTGGATTGATCACTCGTCCTTGCAGATGCATCCGCCAATCTAGCTCTCCCGTAACAGGATTGCGCTCAAGCTCTTTAGGATGCACACCTGTCAGCAGGTGAATCACTGAAGCTCCCAGCGCATAAAGGTCGCTGCTAGGTTCTGGTGCGCCTGCTTCCTGCTCCTCTGGCATATAGCCAGGTGTCCCGATTGAGAAGATGACCTCAGTGGGTTTGCCTGTGATGGGAACACAGTAAGCGGCTCCGAAGTCAATTAAGACAATAACGCCGTCTCGCTGAATAAAGTGGCTAGGTTTAATATCACGATGAATGACTTGGTGAGAGTGAATGTATTCCAAGATTGGTAAAGTCTGATTCAATAGATCGATCGCTGCTTCTGAGGTCAGGCACTTTCCTTGGGCAATCTCATCTCCTAAGTTTTCACCCTCAATGTATTCCTGAATTTGATAGAGCTGATCTTGCTCGTGGCAATAAGCAAACAGCGTCGGTATTTGAGCATGGTTTTGTCCAAGCTGGTCTAGTACCCTAGCCTCAGTCTCAAAGAGCTGGCGTGCCATTTCCAGCGAGATTGTGCTGCTAGGGGATAACTGAAACTGCTTAACCACGCATAAGGGATTACAGGGTAAATATTTATCACGAGCCAGATAAGTTTCGCTGAAACCACCTGATCCGAGCCTTTCGATGATGAGATACCGTTCAGTCAATAATTGCCCAATCATGTGAATGAAATCCTCAGTACAGTCATTACCTACGCCGAAATACCACACCACATCTGCCAAAATTTCATCATGCTTCGTTCGCCTAGCAAAGCGACTAAACTTCACCTAGCGCTTTGGATCAATTGCTTCGCAGTAAAATATTTTCAATTCTGAGTCAGCAATCACGCGAAAACCTTATTCAACGACGCTATCGCCTAAGTTCAAATGTGCCGAAGCCTTTTGACACCCTGTTTCCAGAGAAAGTTGCTCAGTTAAAATATCTAGCGGCATTTCCTGACTTCAGTGAGCAGAGCTACAGCAGTAACCCAATCAGAGCAGCATGCAGTACTTAACTAATCTCACACCGAAATCCTAGGTGTTAAGCCATCTCTGTTTGATAGCATACACCTACTCAATATATCCTTTATAGCAGCCGGGAGTATCTGGAATGTGATTTGAGTCACGAACGTCCTAAACAGGTTTTAGATGTTAATTAGAACAGTTTAAATATATACTATTCTAATTAAATTTTACCAGCCTCTTCACCCTAGATTTCTGACTGGAATGATAAAAGACTATGATTCCAGCAACAAGCCTCGCAGATTGGACTGCTTAGGTGAGTATTTTACCCTAAAACCATTCCAGAAAGTGAAATGTAGAGGGTCAAGCTAAAAATTGTTCTCAATATAGCGCTTCGCGCTTGGACAAAATCAAGTTATTTTTTGAAAGCCCCACTCTGCATGACTTTCAAAAAATAACCTGTGCTTCATTTAGGTGAAAATGACTATAGTGGCTGGCGATGTACCTCAATGTGCCTTTAAAGACTTTGCTGGCTGGGACTGCAAAGAAAAATCAGGCTGATGGAGCATCTCTAAATACTACTCCAAACAGCTTTTCCAAAATTTCTAACGGATTTTTGTGCGGCAAGCCCATTTCTACATGTACCTTATGCATTAAGGTTTGCTGTTCTCGCGTCATCCGTTGGCTGGTTTGGGAAGCAGAGCGAGCTAAGTCGCGGAAGGCAGTCATAATGACGGGGAACGAGTTTTGCAATGTTATGGAGGCATCGTTGACAGAAAACTGGATAATAAGACGCTTTGTCTTGCTGTGAATCAACCGGTAGATTGCTGCCTTGTCAGATTTTTGCTCAATAATCCACTTAGCATGAGGCGTTGCCAGTTCACTCAACGTGGCATAGAGTCGTAGCCGTTCCAATACCTCATTGCGCTGTGCTAAGTTTGCCAGGTAGTAGGTAGCCGTATTAGCTTTGGGCAAGTCAGTCAAATAACTTCTTAGGACGTGGCGTAGCAGGAGTAGGCACAGTTGGGGTGGGGGCAGCGATCGCCGCATTATCTCCTAATGCCGTTAATTGGGTAAATTGCCTGATCAGTTTTGTGAAGATACCGAGAGCGACTCGCGGCGTTGCACTACAGGGAGCAGGTCTGTCGATTCTAGGGGGTCGGCAGCCAAAGATTGGGCTGAGGGTATGCATTGTAGGCGAGTTTGCAGTTCGAGGGGTAGAACCAATGGCTCAACTTTCCAACGATAGCGATCGAGCTTGCCCCCCTCATACATACAGCTTGGGTAATGATACCGCTCGGAAGCCAACGGTTCATAAGTGATTGGGTCTAAGTAATCGAGGCAGAGAAAAATTTCTGGGGTATCTTCTTGTCCCCGATCGAAAGTGTAGTCTGGCGGAGGTGGATCGACCGAAACTAAGCGGACAACTTGAGTTTTTAACGATTGTGAGTCGATGAGTTTAAATAGATTGTTGGGCGGTGTGAACACAATCCGGCCCTCAGCATCTGGAAAGTAGCTGAGGGGAAATCCTTGAGGAATGTAGAAAAGCGCACCAATATAGCGATCGAGCTTGGGCTTCCGCCGTACCAAATAGACGAAATATTGGGTCGGGTGAGCCAGGTTCAATTTTTGGAATGAATAGTCTTTTTTCAACACCAGTCGGGTACAGCGCTCTGGTGGCTTCCGGATCATGGAGACTCTTCCTTCTCGTGCTGCCAGCTCCAATTTTGCGAAGTCAAGAATTTCCCGGGCTTGTTCTACGCCTAGTTGCGTGAGCAATAACTGGCATAGCGCCTGCTTCGTTTTGAGATCTAGCTGGCTTGCACTCTGAAACAGCGCTGAATGAGAAGCGGAGTAATAGAGGAGATTTTCGGTGGGGGCTGGTTGTTGGTGGAGCCGGAGGTTGGGTTCCATCAGATTGGCAATACTTGCTTCGGACTCAGTCTGGCTCAGGCGGTCGGACGGAAGGTAATTCATGGGGCAGGCTCAAAAATAGCACTATGTTAAAAACGGCAGAAAAGGGGTTGCTGAAGTATCTAGCTAGGTTGGGTGAGGATATTTCAACGAGTGAATTAAAACACTATCGAAATTGAATCAGTAGAAATGAGTAACCAAGAGTAGAGACTACTAACGGTGAAGGTAGGTTTCTAAGTTCAGCAGTGGTCAAAGGATATAAGTTGGCCCATTATTACTAGCGTACAATAACTATAAACGGTCTTCAAACTCTGTGCTCCTCCTTTAGAAGTGTCACGTAGGCACCCAGATTATCTTTTGGGTACTTCAAACCATAAATTTTGACCTGAATGAAAACTAGTAAAGCTCCTAACTCCATATGTTGCAAGATGGCTAGCCTACAACATTAACGCTGAAAAATTTATACCAGGAAAGACTTAGGGCTTTTTTGAAGGCTTACAAATCAACCTGCCTGAATAGTCCAATTTTATGATGGCATTTCATAGGATTTCAGTAGAGATTCCCCTGATTTTCGTAATGATTTTGTATGAAGAAGTACGAGATCCTGCTTTTTACCGCCGATCGCCTGATTCCAACTCTAGCCAGGTCAGCTTAACTGGAATAGCACGAGCCAGTGCGGCTCCAATTAAATAGTGTTATCTTACAGAAGAGATGACTCATTCTCGAAAACAGCAGTCACGATCTAAATCTAAAAACCTATCTGAGAGCCTTGAATGGATCACAGGTAAGGTGGGTTTTGTCCGGTTGGCTCCCAAAATTTATCCTCAAGCTGAATCCGTCCAGTCTCATGCTCGGACCGGGCTAAATAGATAGTATTTCACTAAAAGGAAATTAGCCTAAATAGCGCTACTGAACGATCAGTGGGCGCTCACAGATACTTCATGAGATCTGCTCAATATAGTGCGGATCTACCGTTTCTGATCTGTAGATCTAAACAGGCGGGTTCAACCTCGTCCCACTTGTATCTATTCGTACAGGGTTGGATTGGCGTCTCCGTAAAGTTCCACAGAGGACAGGAAGCATCTTGATGGACTTAAAACTGAAGGGTATCTCAGAAGAACAAGCGCTGGTATATCTGCGCTTTGTAGTTGACCATGTTTTACCTGCAACATGCCTGTATGATTTGCAGGGAAACGCAATCTATGCTAACGAGAAATTTCTGGCACTGGCGCACAGCCCATTGCCCGACTTGAACTTTTTAGCCTACTTCTCCACAGGGATGCCACGCAAAACCCTAGAAGATATTTGGAGCAACGCAGTTCAGGGAGAGCCAACGACGTTTGCATTTCATGTACTACCCTCAGAACAGTTCCCCTCAGATTCGCTGACTTTACAACAGGCGACGCTCCACCGATCGCTATTGGGACAGCGATTTGAATGTTCCCTCTGTTCCCCGATTGCAGGAGGACTTTTATGGCTCAAGATGGAGCCTTGTTCTCAGCAGAGTCAAGACTCCATTCATCTGCTGCAAAATTATGAATCTCAGTTTACCCAGTTATTTAATACGCCTAGCCTGGCTATTGCTTTGATGGATAGCAAAGGGCAAGGATTCCGGTTCAACGATCGCTTCCGCGAAACATTCCACTTGCCGCCCAATACCACAGCGTCTGTAGACGAACTGATTCACCTTGAAGATCAAGATTTAGATGCAGATTTGCGCCAACGCCTCACTCGTGGTGAATTGCCCCACTATACAATTGAGCAACGCT
>JAAUOQ010000145.1 GCA_012034795.1 Leptolyngbyaceae cyanobacterium CRU_2_3 | reverse complement strand
CGCAGGCCCGAGAAGCTCCGGGGCACGGTGACGACCGTGGCCGCGACGCCCGACCCGTTCGCGCCGGCCACGCTGGGGCCGCTCACCTTGAAGAACCGCTTCGTCAAGGCGGCGACGTTCGAGGGTGTCTCGCCGGGCGGTCTCGTCTCGCAGGAGCTGTACTCCGACTCGGAGCTCGGCGCCGAGGAGACGGCGATCCTCATCCAGCAGCTGGCCGGTGAGTACCCGAACATCACGGCGATGGTCAGGGAAGTCAGCCACGACGCCGACACGACGCTGGGCTGGTGCGACGACCAGTTCGAGTTCGAGTTCGCGCTCGATAAAGCAAGGCAGCTTGCGCCCAGTTCGTCGGTAAGCGTAACTAACTCAGCATCATCAAAATCTTCGGACTGGGGGGATGAGGACATGGAATTATCAAGTTTAGATTAGGGTACCGATGGCGCTAGCTGGGTGTGATGATGGCGATCGGGCTGGCAATCGGTTGCTTTGGGTGGTTGGGCATGACTCAACCGGCAAACGCAGCAAACTTCAACAGCGTCAGCTTTAAGGCTGCACCCGTTCTCATCGCTGAAGCGCGAAATCGTGCGGATGACAAGCTAGCAACCGAATTTGGCAAAAAAATTGACTTAAACAATACCAATGTTCGAGCCTTTACTCAGTATCCTGGCATGTATCCAGGGCTAGCAGCCACAATCATCAAAAATGCACCGTTTGACAGTGTTGATGATGTTTTGGCAATCTCTGGTTTGAGCGATCGCCAGAAAGAAATCCTGCGGTCAAACATTAAGAATTTCACTGTTTCTCCGCCGGAGGACACCTTTGTAGAGGGTGCTGATCGCTACAACAACGGGATTTATCGCTAGGACATGCTTCCTTCAAGTAAGGGTGATCAGTCAAGTAAAGGGTGATGAGGTAGACAAGTCTCTGAAGATCTGACTGATCTCCACTTCAATCACCCAATTTTTAAACTGATTCGGTTTTAAGAAAATTGCTCCTGATCGTGGGTTCAGCTTCCTCTGGTGACTGTAGCTAAACCCCCAGTTATGATAGGAGCAATTTTTTCGTATTTGCAAAACTCTGTTCCTTACATGTCCTAGGGTGGATGCCGTGCCCGATCGCGTTTTGTCAGATTTGTTGCCTGATTCATTTGATGTCCTAATTGTTGGCGGTGGCGCTGCCGGACTCTATGCAGCGCTTTGTTTGCCAAGCCACTTTCAAATTGGGCTGATCACCAAAGATACCTTATCGCTGTCGGCCAGTGATTGGGCCCAGGGAGGCATTGCAGCGGCGATCGCACCTGACGATTCCCCCACCCTCCATATTGAAGATACCTTGCGGGCAGGAGCAGGGCTATGTGAACCAGAAGCCGTAGCGCTACTAGTTGAAAAGGCTCCAGCCTGTGTGCGATCGCTCGTCTCAATGGGCGTGGGGTTTGATCGACAGGGCAATGGTTTAGCCCTGACCTTAGAGGCAGCACATTCCCGCCGGCGGGTGTTGCACGCAGCCGATACCACCGGGCGAGCTATGGTATCTACCCTGACCGCCCAGGTTTTGAGTCGCAAAAATATTCGAGTTATCCCACAAAGCTTTGCCCTGGATCTGGGGATGGAGGCAGGCTATTGTCAAGGCATTCGACTATTGCATCAAAATCAAATCATAGGGTTGCGAGCAGGAGCAGTTTTGCTAGCAACAGGGGGCGGCGGGCAGGTGTTTGCCCAAACGACCAATCCAGCGCTTAGCACGGGCGACGGGGTAGCAATGGCATGGCGAGGTGGGGCAGAAGTTCGAGACTTAGAGTTTATGCAATTTCACCCCACTGCCCTGACTAAGCCAGGCGCACCTCGGTTTTTAATTAGCGAAGCGGTGCGGGGTGAAGGGGCCCACCTGATTGACGCCGTGGGCGATCGCTTTGCTTTTGAGTATCACCCCGCAGGTGAACTTGCCCCCAGAGATGTGGTCAGTCGCGCTATCTTCAGCCATTTGCAAAAGACAACGGCTGATCCTGCTGCCCATGTGTGGCTAGATTTGCGCCCGATCGCCCCGGAAACCGTTCGCCACCGCTTTCCCAATATCATCCAGGTCTGCCAGCACTGGGGCATAGATGTTTTCCAAGCCCCTATTCCTGTGGCCCCAGCCGCCCATTATTGGATGGGCGGCATCACCACCGATACGCTTTGCCGCACTAGCATTCCAGGTTTATATGCGATCGGTGAAACAGCCAGCACCGGTGTTCATGGAGCCAATCGCTTAGCGAGCAACTCATTACTGGAGTGCTTGGTGTTTGGGGCACAGCTAGCCACATTAGAACTACCAGGATGGCAAAACAAGAAAATTCCTCCTCTAGTTTCTAGACCCGCTAATATTCCGCTCTCAGGTTGGCAAGAGCAAGCCTCGCAAATTCAGCACTGGCGACAGGAGGTGCCTCGCTTGATGTGGCAGAGTGCCGGAATTTGTCGAGAGCAAGTCTCGCTGACGGCAGCGATCGCCCAAGTTCAATTGTGGCAGCAAGAGTTTACCGCTTTGCCCATCAGCCAATTTTTGCAACTTGGGCGAACGGGGCAACCGTTTGGGCAGTCGTTTGATCTCTCTGAGGAATTGTCATCGCAGGTTCGCAGTTGGGCAGAAACCCGCAATCTGCTAGATATTGCGGCTCTCATCCTCAAAAGTGCTGCCTTCCGCCAAGAAAGCCGAGGCGGTCATTATCGGCTAGATTATCCCTTAACTGACCCAGCCTGGCAGTTGCATACGATCGTGGAAGCCGACCTGTGGCAAAAATCTCGCCCTGTCCCATCAACACCTACGTGACATACTCTGTCAGCCTCCTTGCTTGTTCAAAACTCGCTCTGCCACCTTATCAGGTACTTCTTGCAGGTGATCAACCTGCCAGCGAAATGTGCCAATGCCCATCGTTAGCGATCGCAATTCCACGATCAGATTGTGCATTTCAGCTTGGGGCAAATAGGTTTGCACTTCGTCCCAGTCTCGCCAGTTGAGCTTGGGTTCATAGCCTAGCACTTGTCCCCGATGTCCATTCAATAGCCGCAGTACATTGGCAGTAAATTCATTAGGAACAGAAATCGTCACTGCCAAGATTGGCTCTAGCAAGCTAGGCTGGCATTTTGCCATTCCCTCCTGCATGGCAAGGCGGGCAGCTTGTTTAAAGGATTGCTCAGAGCTATCGACTGTGTGGTAGGAGCCATTGATCAACGTTACCTCCACATCCACGACAGGGAAACCTAGCGGACCGTGAGTTAACGATTCTCGCACCCCCATTTCAACCCCTGGAATATATTGGCGAGGCACAGCGCCACCGACAATCGCTTCGTGAAAGCTAAAGCCTGTTCCACGCGGCATCGGCTTGATGTTCAGATAAACATCGCCAAACTGCCCATGCCCGCCTGTTTGCCGTTTGTAGCGTCCATGAATAGAGGTGGCAACTTGGCGAATGGTTTCTTTGTAGGGCACTTGTGGCAAATGAGTCGTCATGGCTAGACCGTATTTGCGGCGCAGGCGATCGAGGGCGATCTGAAGATGAATTTCGCCCTGTCCCCAGAGGATGACTTCATGGGTATCCCCATGTTGCTCCCAATGCAGCGACGGATCTTCTTCTAAAATTTTATTCAGCGCGCTGCTCAACTTCACCTCATCACTGCGTTTCTCCGGCATAATTGCCAGCGCATAGACGGGACCTAATGGCTCAGCTTTGGGCAGCAGTTCGACTAAACCGGGTTCCAGGCTGAGGGTATCCCCCGTTTTAATTCCTTCCATGCGGGAGAGAACCACAATCGATCCAGCAGATGCTTCAACCAGGCTGTGCTGTTGTTGCCCCATCAAGCGATACATCCCCCCTGTCCGAGCCTCGTTTAACACCATGCCATCGGTGATTTTTCCTCGCCAAACCCGCACCAAGGAGAGTTTGCCACCTTGAGGCGTACAGTAAGTTTTGAGGACTTGAGCCAGGGGCGTGTTCCCGGTTGTAATGCCACGGCGCTCGGCAGTAATAACAGGTTCAGGCGCTTCTCTGACTAATGCCTCTAGGAGGGGACGCACCCCAAAATCTTGTTCGGCAATGCCAATCATCACCGGCACAATCAGGTCGGCCCCTAGTTCCATTTCAGGTCTTGGAGAATCTCTTCTTGAGGTGGCTCAATTTCTTCCAATAGCTCTTCTAATAAGCGATCGTCAAAATCGGCGAGAGTTTCCAGCAGTTCAGCCCGTGCTGCATGTTCTTGTGCTTTCAAGCTTGCTGGTAGAGGAATGGGGTCGGCAGGCGCACCAGAGTGATATTGGTAGGCTTGCTCTGTCACCAAATCAATGAATCCAGTCAGGGTTTCACCCTGCCAAATCGGGTATTGATGCGGCACAAGCGGACGACTGGAAACCGAGCGCAGGGCTTGTAATAGCTCTGCAAAGGAGGCATGGGCGCGATCCATCTTATTGAGAAAAACCAGGTGTGGAATTTCCCAGTCGTCAAGAAATTGGAATAACGGTGCTAAAGCCAACACCCGGTTACACTCTGGTTCACATACCACGATGGCAGCATCCACACCGACCAAGGCATTGTAGGTTTCTTGAGCAAACTCTACCGAACCTGGACAATCCAGAATCGTAAAATCAATGCCGCCATACTCCAGGTAGGCGGCATTGATTTCAACACTCATTGGCGATCGCGGGCTTCTGGTGAGGCATCCCCAACCGAGTTGCCCGTAGCAACTCTGCCTTTGCGTGAGGTGACTCCAGTAACAGACAGCAAACTTTCCAACAAAGTCGTTTTACCACTGAGATAAGGACCGACAATGGCTACGTTTCGTGAGCCAGAAATCTTGGTTTCACGCATAAAATCCTCACTGTTCTGCTGGTAGGTTTTTGCTAGTAAAAAAATTGCAAAACAAAGCAGCAAATCCTCATGACATATTTTGATGCTGATGAGAATCTCGGTTAAAATTGCACCTGGCGATCGAAATCTATCGCTTATCGTTACAAAATCTATGAAAACATTCGGGTGTTGACAAAAATAACCTGATTCTTGGAGCGACAGGCATTCTGGGCTAGCAATCAGCGCTAAATAGAGAGAAGTTCAAGCGGTGAAACGTAATTCTGTAGGGGTTAACAAAAAGCTGATGCGTGGAGACAAATGTCAATCGCTACGGCAATGATTAATCAATCGATTAGTGCTGCTTTAGGTTTAGATTAGCCTGTTCGGCTTCCCTTATGTAGGTTTCTATGTAAGAAAATGCATCTTGACACAATTCGTTGCTTTTATATTGAGAAATTAGAAAATTTTTATTGAAATATTAATGGAGGAAATTTCCGAATCTCAGTATTTTTCTGAAAGCCTTGCAGAGAGAGTCTTTCAGAAAATATTCCACCCACTATACAGTTGAAAACTATTATGTGACGCTATGATGCTGATCAACTTCTGATCGATTGTTGGCATAGGGACTGCGAAGTCACAACAGCAATTCCATTCGGCAAGACATCGAAGCCACGGTGCTGTTACCTCAAAAGACTGGAAGATTGAGAATGCCAAGGAGATTGAATTGATAAAGCACTCATTTGTTTTTTACGGCATCGCATTCTTCGGAATTATTCTGGTACGGTATTTTGTGGTAGCGGGGGGAATGTATTGGTTCTTCTATTCCCTATGGGGTCAGTTGTTTGTTAATCATAATTTGCGGCATCAGTCTCCCTCCTGGCAATCGATTCAACGGGATATTCAACTTTCCGTTCTCTCTGCGGGAGTGTTTGCCTTGGCGGCCGCGTCCATCTTGTCAGCATACAGTTGGGGCCTTACCCGGTTATATAGTCATCCTCAACAGTATGGGCTGTGGTATTTGGGAATGAGTTATGGCGCAGTGTTGATCATCCAGGACACCTATTTCTATTGCACCCATCGATTATTTCATCACCCTGTACTCTTTCCCTGGTTACACCAGGGGCATCACCGATCGCGCTATCCCACTCCGTGGACTTCGTTTGCCTTTGACCCCCTAGAGGCGATCGTTCAGTCGCTGTTTTTAGTGGGTATTGTTTTTGTCATCCCGCTCCATTTCATCACTTTGATGGCAGTGCTGACGACGATGACAGTATGGGCAGTTTTAAACCATCTAGGACTCGATCGATTACCCGCTGCATTTCCTCACCATTGGCTGGGTCGGTGGTTCATCGGTCCTGCTCATCATTCCATCCATCATCTTAAGTACACCGTACACTACGGACTATATTTTACGTTTTGGGACAAACTTCTAGGTACTCAAGATCCCAATTATGAAAAGAAGTTTGATGAGCGTCTAACGGGTAAAGTCCATGCACAGGATGGAACCCAATAGGGCAAATTCTGTCACCTGCTACTGATGGCAAAACTCAGTATTTTGGTTCTCCTGGATTTGTGGTGGAAAGATGTAGTGTGATTGAGGAAATTGAGGAAGCTGAGCTATGTCAAACCATCAGGCAACCGATCGCTGGCAATTTTGGATCGATCGCGGCGGCACCTTTACCGATATTGTGGCCCAACAGCCCGATGGTGAACTGGTCATCCATAAGCTGCTGTCAGAAAATCCAGAGCGCTATGTGGATGCACCCTTACAAGGAATTCGGGATTTATTAGGTGTACCCACTGATGCTCCTATTCCGGCTGATCAAATTGCTGTGATCAAGATGGGGACAACCGTTGCCACCAATGCCTTATTGGAACGGAAAGGCGATCGCACAGTTTTGCTAATTACCCCAGGGCTTTGGCGATGCCCTGCGAATTGGCTACCAAAACCGCCCCAACATTTTTGCCCGTCAGATCATCTTGCCAGAAATGCTCTACGAGCGCGTGATTGAGGCAAAGGAGCGTTATAGTGCCCAAGGCGAGGAATTAATGCCGTTAGCCACAACCCAAGTGACCGCATCTCTCCAGGACGCCTATGATGCTGGTATTCGCAGTTGTGCGATCGCTTTTCTGCACGGCTATCGCTACCCAGAGCATGAGAAACAGGCAGCGGCGATCGCTCAACAGATTGGCTTTACCCAAATTTCCGTCTCTCACAAAGTCAGCCCCCTGATGAAGCTGATCAGCCGAGGCGATACAACCGTGGTGGATGCCTACCTTTCTCCGATTTTGCGCCGCTATGTCGATCGGATTGCCACAAATATCATCACAGATACCCCTTTAGATATCACCCAAGATACCACTACAAATACCGTTCTTCCAAATCTAATGGGGAATGAAACGCAAAAAGCAAATTCATCCCCCAAGCTCATGTTTATGCAGTCCAATGGCGGACTCACTGATGCCCAGCTTTTTCAAGGCAAAGACAGCATTTTGTCTGGCCCAGCAGGCGGCATTGTGGGTGCAGTCCAAACCAGCCTCAGAGCCGGATTCGACAAAATCATTGGGTTTGATATGGGCGGCACCTCTACCGATGTCTCCCACTTCAGTGGTGAATATGAACGCACCTTTGAAACCGAGGTGGCAGGTGTACGACTACGGGCTCCAATGATGTCTATTCATACCGTAGCAGCAGGGGGCGGTTCACTGCTCAGATTTGATGGCGCTCGTTATCGCGTTGGCCCGGACTCTGCCGGAGCGCATCCTGGGCCTGCTTGCTATCGCA
Organism: Leptolyngbyaceae cyanobacterium CRU_2_3; assembly: GCA_012034795.1. Lineage (GTDB taxonomy): Bacteria > Cyanobacteriota > Cyanobacteriia > Elainellales > Elainellaceae > Drouetiella. Next base: position 1,968 of record JAAUOQ010000145.1, on the reverse strand, counting down.
AAGGCGGTGGGCTGGCAGTCACAGATTGCAATGTCAGGGTGGGTAAATTGCAGCCCGAATTCTTTCCCCAGGTATTTGGTGCGACAGGTCATTTGCCCTTAGATGCAGCCGTGGTAGAGCAGAAGTTTGCGGCGTTAGCCCAAGAAATTTACGAGAAAACTGGCGATCGCCGTACCCCTGAACAAGTCGCTGAAGGCTTTCTAGCGATTGCCATCGACAAAATGGCCAACGCCATCAAAAAAATCTCGGTTCAGCGCGGTTACGATGTTACCGAATATACCCTCTGCTGCTTTGGGGGGGCTGGCGGGCAACATGCTTGCCTGATTGCCGATGCCCTGGGCATGACCCAAATCTTTCTCCATCCCTACGCTGGAGTTCTCTCGGCTTATGGCATGGGATTAGCAGACCTCAGTACCTTGCGAGAGCGGGCGATCGAAGCGCCGCTCAATCCGTCGATTCTGCCCCAACTCCAGCAAACACTGACAGAACTGGCCGCCAACGGCATTGCCGATATTCAACAACAGGGCATTGCCACAGCCCAGATCACCACCTTACCCAAAGCCCATCTGCGCTATGAAGGAACTGACTCAGCCCTGGTGGTAGACTTTGGCGATCGCCCCACCATGCAGGCGCAGTTTGAGCAAATCTACCGCCAGCGCTATGGCTTTACTCTGGAGAACAAAGCCCTGATCGTCGAAGCTGTCTCGGTGGAAGTGATCGGCAAGACAGATGCACCGGCTGAGCCAGAACCCGCTGCCCTGCGGACTCAGCCGCTCACGCCTGCTGCCACAGTGCCTCTGTACACTCAGGGACAATGGCAAGATACGCCCGTTTTCTTACGAGCCGACTTAAGAGCAGGCGATCGCATCTCCAGCCCTGCCTTGATCATTGAACCGACGGGCACAAACGTGATTGAACCTGGCTGGCAAGCAGAGTTAACTCCGCAAAACAGCCTGGTGTTGCGAAAGTTGCCAAACCCATCAACTTCCCAATTAACTTCCCAATTAACTTCCCAATTAACTTCCCAATTAACTTCCCAATTAACTTCCCAATTAACTTCCCAATTAACTTCCCAATTAACTAAGCCCGATCCCATCCTGCTAGAGATCTTTAACAATCTGTTCCGGGCGATCGCTGAAGAAATGGGCATAACGCTGCAAAATACGAGTTCTTCCGTCAATATCAAAGAACGGCTAGACTTCTCCTGCGCTATCTTTGACCAGCAAGGACAGTTGGTGGCAAATGCCCCTCACATTCCTGTTCACCTCGGTTCTATGAGCGAAAGTGTCACCAGTCTGATCAGTGCCAAAGGCGATACGCTCAAACCGGGTGATGTTTACGTTCTAAATAATCCTTACAACGGCGGCACCCACCTCCCCGATATCACCGTAGTAACACCCGTTTTTCTAGAGGCAAATCTAGAGGCAAATCTAGAGGCAAATCTAGAGGCAAATCTGGAAACAAAGCAACCTGAAGCTCAGGCTCCCCTTTCCTCTCCCCTGTTCTATGTCGCTTCCCGTGGGCACCATGCCGATATTGGCGGCATTACCCCCGGCTCCATGCCACCCTACAGCACCACTGTTGAGCAAGAAGGCATCCTGATCGATAACTTCCAGCTTGTGGATCAGGGACATTTCCGTGAACCAGAGCTAACTGACCTACTCACCTCCACTGACTATCCCGTCCGCAATCTGGGACAAAACCTAGCCGATCTGCAAGCTCAAATTGCTGCCAACGAACGCGGCGTTCAAGAATTGCGCCGAATGACCGCCCATTATGGGTTAGCCACTGTGCAAGCCTATATGCGGCATGTGCAAGATAATGCCGAAGCCTCGGTGCGACAGGTAATTGATGTCTTGAGTGACGGTCGCTTTACCTATCCGATGGATGACGGCAGTCAAATTCAGGTGGCGATCGCCATCGATCGCCCTCACCGCAAAGCTCGGATTGATTTTACTGGCACTTCAC
>JAAUOQ010000144.1 GCA_012034795.1 Leptolyngbyaceae cyanobacterium CRU_2_3 | reverse complement strand
CTGAACTTGCTAACAGTCATGCACTCTGAGTTGTGGCACTCTGATCTGGTTACGGTTTAACGTCTAGAAGTCTTCCCCATCCTACTCCAAGTGAATTGTAATAATTAGCCCCAAAGGGGCGATCGAGAGACTGTCCCATCTGCCTGTGAAGTGTCTGTGCTTCGTTAGTAGCGAGCTAGCCTAGCTCTATTGCACATAAGTCCCAGCCAATCTTGTTCGGAGTGCTGGATAGGCAAAGAGGTATTTTTTAATAGGCCTTACATAGGCATTACAAAGCAAGATAATACTCTACTCTGGTGAGATGCAAAATACCTCTTGAGCAGAAGCTCTGTGGTCAAGTGACAAGGTTAAGCGACGATTTTCCACTGCTCCCAGTTTCAGAGCAATGGAAAATCGCTGTAAATTGCTTTGTCCCTCTAATTTCCTGTAGTATTTGCGACTAATAGAATTGTGTCTGTAGACAGCTTGTAGACAGCTTCATGTTCCTTAAGAGTCATTTTAAGGAACATTCCCTAGGCTTGAGGCAATCTCTAAACCAAATACGTGGGGCACAGGGAGCAGGGCAGAAGGCACAAGGCACAGGTGTAGGAGTGTGAAATGTGGATGGTATCAAGACCGCAGTCATTCATGAATGGCTCGTGACCTATGCAGGATCAGAACGGGTTGTAGAACAAATTTTGAGCCTTTATCCCCAGGCAGATTTATTTAGCCTGGTGGATTTTTTGTCAATAGAGTTACGGGGATTTATTCAACACAAGCCCGTCAACACTTCATTTTTGCAGCAGTTGCCCTTTGCCAGACGACATTTTCGGCAGTATTTGCCCTTAATGCCTTTAGCGATCGAACAACTGGATGTTTCTCCCTATGAGCTAATTCTCTCTAGCAATCATGCGGTGGCCAAAGGCGTGATTACCCGACCTGATCAGCTCCATCTTTGCTATGTCCATACACCCATCCGCTACGCCTGGGATTTGCAACAGCAGTATTTGCAAGGAGCAAGACTAGATCGCGGCATCAAAGCAGTTCTGGCACAAGTCATCTTGCACTATCTTCGGCTGTGGGATTTAGCCAGCGCCAATCGGGTTGATCATTTTGCCGCAAATTCTCGGTATGTGGCTCAACGAATTTGGAAAACCTATCGGCGTCCGGCTCAGGTGATCTATCCCCCTGTAGCGGTGGATCGGTTTTACCCAACCACGCAGCGAGAAGAGTTTTACTTCACGTTGGCTCGGTTTGTGCCCTACAAGCGAGTGGATTTAATTGTAGAAGCTTTCAACCGCTTAGGTTTACCGTTGGTCGTGATCGGGGATGGTTCTGATTGGTCGCGAATACAGGCGATCGCCAAACCCAATATTCATCTGATGCGGCACCAATCGGAGGCTGTTGTCGTCGATTATATGCAGCGCTGTAAGGCATTTGTTTACGCTGCTGCCGAAGACTTTGGCATTGCGGCTGTAGAGGCTCAGGCGGCTGGAGCACCGGTGATTGCCTACGGTAGGGGAGGTATTACCGAAACTGTGATTCCTGAAAAGACGGGTCTATTTTTTCCAGAGCAGACCGTAGAAAGCTTGATCGAAACAGTTCGTTTGTTTGAATCCAGAGCCTACTGGTTTGACGTAGATTTACTGCGGCAGAATGCTGAGCAATTTTCTCCAACGCACTTTCGTGAGCAGTTTTCTCGGTTTGTTGAAGCAAAATGGACAAAATTTCGGCGAAGGGATGGCATACAGTAGTAGCGTGAGGAGAAATGTATTGTAATGCAACTGAATCGCGCTTTGCAGCCTGCTATCTCAGCAATTTCTATTTCCACGCGATCTTGGTCTACCTTTGCCCTAATGATTGGCGCAGATGTCATGGCACTCAGTTGTGCCTGGACCGGCAGCGTTCATATCCGAATGCTAGTGGAAGAGCAGTTTCAGCCTGGAGTGTACTGGCAACTTTGCCCAATGCTGGGCTTGTTTTTGATATCTTATGCCATTGTTGGCTTATATCCCGGCGTTGCCAACAGCCCCGTCGATGAACTGCGTTGGGCTAGCCTCTCGACGACGCTGATTTACCTGGTACTGGTTGCCACGCTTTTTCTACGCCGAGAAGGAGAAATTTATTCACGAGAAGTTTTTATCATTGCTTGTGGGCTATCAATCGTTTTAGTGCTCACCTTTCGCGCTCTGGTGCGGTTAATTTTTGCCCCTCGTAGTTGGTGGGGCTATCCCGTTATGGTGCTGGGTGCCGGAGAAACTGGAGCCATGGTGATTCAAACCCTAAAGCGTCGCCCCGGAATTGGGTTAAAACCAGTGCTGATTCTGGACGATGATCCCAAAAAGCACGGGCTGCTGCATGGAGTGCCAGTCGTGGGGGGTATAGAATTGGCTCCTGCCTTAGCCCGAACTCGGAAAATTCCCTATGCGATCGTTGCTATGCCAGGAGTGCCGCGCAAGCGGCTTCTGCGGCTCTTAGAGAAATATGGCACTACCTTTGCTCATCTGTTGATTATTCCTGATTTATTTGAGTTTTCGAGTCTCTGGGTTTCTGCCAAAGATATGGGCGGCGTTCTGGGTCTAGAAGTCCGGCAGCGATTGCTGATGCCTGGCCCACGCTTTGCCAAATTCTCGATCGATCTGGCAGCCACTCTGGTGGGCGGATTAGTCATCTTGCCGATGATTATGATCATTGCCCTTCTAATCAAGCTGGATTCCCCCGGACCGATTTTTTATTTGCAAACTCGGATTGGGTTGGAAGGCAAACATTTCAAAGCCTGGAAGTTTCGCACTATGGTTCCCCATGCGGCCAAGGTGCTCCAAGAATACTTAGACCAATATCCAGAACTGCAAGAGAACTGGGAAAAAGACCATAAACTGCGTCATGACCCGCGAGTTACCCGGATCGGTAGATTTCTGCGGCGCACGAGCCTAGACGAACTGCCTCAACTCTGGAATATCTTGCGAGGCGAGATGAGCCTAGTGGGACCCCGACCAATTGTAGACGAAGAGATTGACCGCTATGGAGACAAATTCCCCCTCTATACTAAGGTGATTCCGGGATTAACGGGGCTGTGGCAAGTGTCTGGGCGCAACAACATTACCTACCAGGAGCGGGTCAATTTGGATGCCTACTATGTCCGAAATTGGTCTGTCTGGCTGGATGTTTACATTCTGATTCGGACAATTTGGGTGGTGGTGACTGGGGAAGGTGCATATTGAGTCAAGGAGATTGAGGCAGGGGTGAAGGGTAGTGAGTATGAATGAATCGCCTCGCCAAGTGGGATTTTATCAGCGGCTTTTTGGGATGAGTGTCGCCAGCCTGCCGTATTTGAGCTATGTCAGCTTTGTGGGGATTGGGGTTGTCCTGATCTACTTATTGAAAACTTTTAAGCGATCGCCCCTTGATTCATTCACTCGCAATGGGCTGCTGGTCATCACTGGCTGCATGGGTCTAAGTTGCCTGTTTTCCGTCGATCGGGGAGAAGCCTTCCTGCAACTCACCAACTATTTACCCTTTTTCTTATTTTTTGCGTTCTTACCCTACGTCTTTGAAGAGCGTAGAACATTTGGAGCAACTAGCCTTTGGAGTGGTCATCAGCGCCATTCCCCTGAATCTGCTGGCGTTCGGCGAATACCTACTCAGAGCTAACTTTATTCCCCGCCCTGTGCGACGGATACCGCTGATCAAATGGATTCGCGATCGCCCCCATGCAGGTCGGGCAATGCTGTCCTTTGGGCATCCTAACACCTTAGCAGCCTATCTAGTGGTGGTGTTTGGCTTGGGCTTGGGGTTGCTCTTCTACGCTGGCTGGCGAAAGCGATCGGTGGAGAAGGAGGATATGCCTCTAGAAAAGGTTCAAGCAGAGCAGGTGCAGCAAGAACAGGGGCAACCCAAGCACTTTCAAGCTGGATACTTTAAACAGCCTGCTTGGCTCTATGCTGGAACTTTCTTGAATTTGCTAGGTATCTTTAGCTCTGGCTCTCGCAATGGACTAATGGTAGCCATTTTGCAGTTGCTGGGGTGTAGCTTATTGACCAAAGCTAGCCGAGCCATTTGGATTGCTGGATGGGTCAGTATCGGCAGTATCTTGACAGGAATTGCCTGGTTGGGCATTGGCGGGCGATCGCAGCTTTTAGGCAACTCGACTGATGAATCTCGACTGCTCATCTGGCGAATTGCACTTGATCTCACGCGGGAACGCCCCCTATGGGGCTGGGGATTGGGCAGCTACAAGTTTCTCTATCCTTCCCGAATAGCGGGACTCAATGTGACTGAAACGTATGTGGGTCATCCGCATAACCTTTGGCTAATGCTAGGCTGCGAAGCTGGGCTACTGGTGACAATTGCCTTGACTCTTTGGGTCGGGTATATCTGTTGGGGGGAGCTACAGTGCTGGTGCTGCGGCAAGGTTCGCCTGGCGATCGGGCAATTTTGCTGGGCTATCTCTCCGCTTTTGGAGGCTGTGTAGCCTTTGCTCTGTTCGATGTGCCGCTGTTTGATGCGCGGTTCAATACGATGGGTTGGATTTTGCTGGGGGGGATTTATGCGATCGCTAGTTCATCCGTCCAATCTGCAAAAATGCCTGCAAGTCTGCAAGCTGAAGCTTAAAGCTTCGCGCACTACACCCATCAGGCTGCTCTGTCCAGCAAGGGCAATCATTGGCTACTTTCTTGAGCAGTGTAGGATGAGGATAGCTAAGATGACTGATCTGTTGGTTTAGCACCCTGGCTAAACCAATTGTCAACTGCTGCCCCTTAGCTTCATATGCTCGTGAGCCAAACTACTCTCAATCTCGTTGCAATCACTATTTTTTCACTCGTCATATCCACTTTGCTGGGCCCATTGCTGCACATTCCAGAGTATGTTCCGGCGATCGCAGCCATTAGCATCCTGGGCATCGCCACTTTAGATACGCTGAGTTGGCAGGGGCAAGCCGGTACGTTGCTGCTGGACTGGTTAGCCAGCTTTTCTCCAGAGCACCGCGCCAGAGTTATCCGGCATGAGGCAGGGCATTTTTTGGTGGCACATCTGCTAGAAATTCCTGTAACAGCCTACACACTGAGTGCTTGGGAAGCCTTTCGCAAAGGGCAACCTGGACAAGGCGGGGTAAGCTTTGGCTCTGAAGAGTTGGATACGGCTCTGGAGCAAGGGATCATTTCGGCGCAGTTGCTCGATCGCTTTTGTACAGCCCTCATGGCAGGGGCGATTGCTGAATCGATCGTCTATGGGGATGTCCAAGGTGGAGCAGACGATCGCCAGAAGTTCCGAACCCTTTGGGCGCAAATGCGTCGTCCTGATGCCGAAGGTGAGATGAAAGAGCGCTGGTTTAAGCTGCAAGCCAAGACTCTTCTAGAAACGAATTGGGCAGCTTACGAAGCTCTGGTGATTGCAATGGAAATGGGTTTATCTGTAGAAGGGTGCTGTCAGGTGATCGACCACCACCAGATTGAGGTTGCGCTCTAAAGATAGTTCTACTCGGTTGCCGAGGATGGGTCGATCGCCATGTCTTCATCCTTAAATTGAGGATGGAAGTAATCATAAATCTGCTGTGCCATCTTAGCGCCGATGCCCGGTACTTCCTCAATTTGTTTGGCTGAGGCTTCTCGGAGATAATCAATTGAACGGAAATGGGCTAAAAGCTGCTTCTGGCGGTAATGCCCCAGTCCAGGAATTTCTTCTAGACGGGATCGCTTCATCCGATCGCTGCGTTGCTGCCGGTGGAAGCTCACTGCAAATCGATGGGCTTCGTCTCGTAACCGTCGCAAGAGTTGGACTCCAGGCTGCTCAGCCGTTGTAGTCAGCGGTAGCGATTCCCCTGGCAAGAAAATTTCTTCCCGTTGTTTGGCAAGGCTGACTACTTTGACTTCTTCTAGTAAATTCATGTCTCGCAGCACTGCTACTACCGCAGAAAGTTGTCCCTTGCCGCCGTCAATCATCACTAGATCAGGGAAGTCTTTATCCGGCTTGCGAAAAACAGGGGCTTCCACGTCTGGGCTTTTCGCAGCCAACTGGCTCTTGTCGTATTTCCTAAACCGTCGGCGAATCACCTCTGCCATGCTGGCAAAGTCGTCCGAATGTCCCGATCGCACGGTTGCATCCTTGATTTTGTAATGCCGATAGTGCTGCTTGGCTGGCAGACCATCAATAAAGACGACTTGCGATGCCACCGCGTCAGACCCTTGAATATGCGAAATATCGTAGCCTTCAATTCGGTGAGGCAAATCAGGCAAGTCTAGAATTTCCGCCAGATCGAGCATTGCTTGATTGTTGCGATCGGCAAATCGCTGAGTTCGGGCTAGTTCGTAGCCAGCATTCCGCTCCACCATTTCAATCAAGTCGGCTTTGCTTTGACGCTGTGGCACCAAGATATTCACCTTACGCCCCCGCCGTTCCGACAGAAATTCAGCCAACATCTCGCCTTCTGGCAATTCATGCTGAGTGTGGATTTCTGAAGGGATTTCCACCGATTCTACGGTAGAGTAGTGTTCTTCCAAAACCCGCTGCAAAATATCTCCAGGAGTGCCAGACTGAGCCTCTGCGACAAATCCTAACCGTCCTACCAGCCGCCCTGCCCGAATTTGGAACAGTTGAATACAGGCGTGCTGATCATCTGCCATCAGGGCGATCGCATCTCGCGACACGGTATCGTTAGGCAAAGCGACCTTCTGCTCAGCGCCTAGAGATTGCAATCCACGAATCTGATCCCGCAGCCGGGCCGCATATTCAAAATTGAGTTCGTCGGCAGCTTTCTCCATCTGTTTTGTAAGCTGCTCTTCCAGTTCTTGCGTGCGTCCCTGAAAGATCATGGCAATCTTAGCAATGATCTTGCGATAGTCTTCTGGTGTAATTAGCTTTTGGCAAACCCCTGGACAGCGCCCAATATCGTAGTTCAGGCAAGGGCGATCTTTAAAGAGCGGCTGAAGACGTTGCCGCAATGGAAACAGTCGCTTCACCAAATGCAGCGTACTTCTGAGAGTATGTACATCCACATAAGGCCCATAGTAGCGGTCTTTGGCATTGCCTACTCGCCGCTTGCGGGTAATGAAAATACGGGGATATTCTTCACTCCAGGTGACGCAGAGATAAGGATATTTCTTATCATCTTTGAGCAACACATTGAAGTGAGGCTGGTGCTGCTTAATCAGGTTGGCTTCCAGTGCCAACGCCTCAGCTTCGGTATCAGTGACAATGAACTCAATTTCTGCCACCTGCATAACCATCAAGGCAATGCGGGGATTCAGAGCATGGTTATCTCGGAAATAGGAGCGAACCCGCGATCGCAGTTTCTTAGACTTGCCGATATAGAGAATTTGATCAGTCGTATCCCGCATGAAATAAACGCCCGGTTCTGGCGGCACTTCCTTGAGGCGAGTTTCCAGGCGATCGGGATCTTTAACGAGTAAGACAGGTTGAGAGGAGGTCGTCACAGGCGCAAGTACCGTTAAGGGACTTTAGTACAGCGATACTTTTAGGATACTGTAAACTACAGATTGCAACTGTACCTGGAAACTACTCAAACCGTTGCTGCTGCTGCGACCATTGCTGAATTTTGTAGGTTTGTCCAGTACGAATTACTAAAGCAGGCAGCGTGCCATTTTGCAAATCAGCAATCGCCACGATCGCCTGATCAGCCATTGCGAGATCGCTATAGAGCACAGAGCCAGTGCTAGAAAAAATCACAGTATGAGTCAGTGAGGCAGGAGATGTATTGGAGGTAGGAGATGTATTGGAAGATGCGTTGAAAACTTCGGTTGTCAGCGTGATGACGATTTCTGCTTGAGTATCGCCTGTTAGTTCCATGCGATCGACCAACCAATCGCCCACCTGAGATAACCGATCTGCTGGGGTGCTAGCCTCACTCGAAGCCGAGGCGGACTTCGGTAGCGCTTGCCCTGCCTGCTGAAGCTCACGCTCCAAAGCCTTGATCAGCGTGGCAGTTTGCTGAGGTTGCTGCTGGCTGAGGCTGGCTAGGGTCAAGACATCCAGTGGAGCCAGCCATCCCAGTGTATCAGGCGTAATCGCGATCGCAGATTGCCTAGGATAGAATTGCGGTCGAGAGTCCGCCGCTGCCAAAAGCTGGAGTTCGCCTGCCTGCCATTGCATGGCCCTGATGCTGGACGATATCAGTTGAGGCGATGCATCTGACTCAACTCTGATTTGCAGCGGCGGCATGGAAGCAAGTCCCAACCGATTCCAGAGAGCTTCAGTGTCCTTCAGGTTGCTGGAAGTCATTCCTGCAAACGGAGAGCGCTGCCACTGTTGCCCCTCCTGAATTCCTAGCACCTGAATCTGATACCAGGTTTGCTGAGCAGACAGGTTCAACGGCATCGGGCTAAACCAGTCATCTGGACGAAGAGTACTCAGAGGCGTGACAGAACCGATTAACCGAGGAATGGTAAAAGGTGTAGAGACAGGAGCCGGAGCAGCCGGAGCAGCCGTCAGATGGGAGGGAGTCGGGGAAGACGGTGGATCGAGAAGGTTCAGAATTTGTTGCCTAGCGCGTAGCGATCGCCCATCTGCTGCTAAATGGTGCTGCTTTAGCCAGGCAGTGGCGGCTGAGCGATCGCGCTGTACGGCTACAGTCAAGGCTCCCCACTGCTGCGCCTCTAGTTGATGCGGATGAACCTGTAAGAATGCCTCCACCCGCTGTCGCCAGGACTTACCGTTTGCCGATAGCAGGCTTTTAACGTCATAGCCATTGCCATGTGCCGATCGCAGTAAGTCCAGGGCTTTAGCCCAACGACCATCGATCAGCAGTGCGGTAATTTGTTGAGTGGGGCTAGCCCAATCGCGCGATGTCTGGGCTTGAGTCACACGAGCATGTAAGGCAATCAAATCCATCTGGGCTTGAGCCGTGGTTGACCATTGAGCTTGGGTCTGCTTCAGGCTTTGCAGCAGGTTTAGCGCGGGCGACCATAAGCCACTACGAGCTAAAAACAAAGCTTGGGTGTAAGCAGGTTGCTCCAGCCCCGCTTGACTCAGAGCGATCGCCTCCAACTGAGCAGATTTACCAGGCGTATGGGACGCCCGCACCTGATAGACCTGAAACTGTGGCTCCAGTCCAACCGTTTGATCGACTACTAATTCAGCAGTCGTGCTGCCTGTTACCTGCTGCCAGCGCGGCAACTGCCCTGCGGAACTAGTCCAAGACAGCAAAGGCTGGAGTCGATCGCGCAAAGTGTCATAGCGCACCACTTGACCATAGACTACCTCAAGATTGCCACGTTGCCATTCACCGCTGAGGTGTAGCCACAGGGAAGCATCGGGAGATTTGCCCTCAATCACGGTTACTGTTGTCAGAGACAACGGGCGATTGGAGCCTGAGTTGACAACCTGGGAATGGGTGAGGGGGCGATCGCCTGCAATTCTTCCGGTCCTCTGACCTTGAGCCGATCGATTAACTCAAACCTTGTAACCTTGGCAGCAATGAGCAAAGTCGGACGATAGGTTCGCAGCTCAACCATTTTTTGGCAGGTCACCTCGCTCCCAGTTCGGCTCCCAGTCCCGCTGCTATGGCAGTACGATTGAGCTGCAAAGATCGGCAACACCATGTCGGTAGCGATCGCCGAGTTTTTAGGAACATGAGGACTCACAGGCAAAGGCTGTCCGACTGATAAGCCTGCCTTGG
>JAAUOQ010000143.1 GCA_012034795.1 Leptolyngbyaceae cyanobacterium CRU_2_3 | reverse complement strand
GTTGTATGTAGCCCAGGTTGATCCAGCTTTGCAAAATACTTCCGCCAGGCAACAGCGGCATGGATTGCGATTGCTGTCCACCGGATTGCTCAGCTTAACGGCACTCTATCAAGCTGAAGTAGAAACGGGGACAGCCGCACTCGTGGTGGGTGGACTAACGCTAGGCTTGAGCATCGGATTAATGTTTTTAGGGTTCGCCCTGCGAGTCAGGGCATTTCTCTACATCGGCACCGCTCTCTTTATCCTGCGGATCTTGCGGTTACTTTGGCTCTTTGTTGATACCTATTCAGCATTACTCTGGGCAGTAGGGATCGTGCTGGGTTTAATCTTCATTTGGATCGCCGCGACCTACGAGGCACGGCGTAGCCAAATGAATACCCTTTTACAATATTGGATGACAGAATTGGACAGTTGGGATTAGCCCAGAGGAGCTAAAATCAGTCAGTTCAATGGTTGACTTAACCGGGATTTGCCGTTGAGCGGTGAATTGCCAGGGCTGCGAACTACCTTCTAAACTCAGATGTCCTGTGAAAGCAGCCTTGGGTGACACAGTCACCAACCCTTGCACCGCAACCGTAGCAATATCTCTTGGGTCGGCGTTTCCCGCACCACCGTTCATACAAGTAGCCAATGCGTTAGTTTTACCCACTAAGGTAAGCTGTTCTGGCTGCCAGAGTCCTGTGAGTGATGGCTTTTCTTCGGACGTCGCTTCGGAACCTGGGGCACTCTGGATAGCCGATGCCTGTTCTAAATTGACTGAACCATGCAAATAAATCCCCGATTGCTGAATGGTTAGCACTAGCCGATCGGTATTGGGGCATCCTGGCGGTACTGAGGCGCTAAGATAGCGACCATTCAGGTTGGGCGGTGCTTTCAGGCTGCTTTCGCCATAAGTGCTAACCCACTGGAACATGACCAGGACTACCGCCATGACCACGATATAAAACAGAAGGTGTTTAGGCGGAGAGAAACGATTCATGTTCTGACTCCTGATTGATCTTGACTCAACGGATTTCTAGTTAACTCGTCTTGACTAAGCGTTGAACCTAGCGCAGGAGCAACCGGATCAAAAAGGGCCGCTAAGTGAGTGGTTACTTTGCTGTAACAGCGGAGGATCAACAGCGGAGAGTGACATTTCACAGCTAGCTCATCTGTATATTGGCCCAGAGTTTGGCGCTCAATGCCCCACTCTCGGCTAGCTCCAGCAATGGTTAAATCTACATCTTGGGATGCGGCAATCACCGTCTGTATGGTATCTGTGGACTGAACCACACTGAGGGTAATGCGATCGCGAATCGCGTTAGGCAATTGCTGCATCACTGTGCGGAATTCGTAGCTAAATTCGCTAACCGGTTGCTCAGGTGGTGTCACCCGCAAGACCCTAAGCTGAGAACTGGGATGATTGACTAGCACGCGGATTGCCAGTTCCAGACCTAGATCATTATGGATTCCAGCCACATAGGGAACTAAGAGTTTTTCCACTAAAATCGGTTCAAGTTGCACATCCCGATAGTGATCGATAAACACCGCCACATCTGTTTTGGCTGTGCTAAGGATTTGTCCCACTCTTCCACCCAAGCGGTTATTGCTAAAAGCAGGACGATGCCAACCCAACAAAATCAAATCGGCATGTTCCAGTTCTGCGATCTCTACCGTTTCTCGGCAGATATCATTGGCAATCCGCACGATGGGATGGATCAGGGGACGAATGTTGGGTTCTAAGCTTTGGACTAAGTTTTGGAGTTGAATTTGCTGTTCAGCAATATGGCGTTCAGCCTCGATCGGCATACTCTCAAAGGCATAGTCTTCTTTCAGTTGAATTAAGCTCAAAGGGTTGACCACCGAAGTTTGTAGGTTAGTGCCTGCGATCGCTGCCGCCAATTGCACCAGTCCTCCCTGAGTGTTGGGGTTAGCCACTGGAACTAAGATCCGGTAGAGCGGATCGCCTCTCCTCAAGGGCACCTCAGCTTGTACAGCCATCTCTGCCAAATCTTGCCGGATCAGCCGTTTGGGGAACGTTAATTCCAACAAAGGTGAGGTCATAAACGTGGTTATGAGTGCCATAATCACCAACATGGTGAACAGCAAAGGTGAAACCACCCCTAAACTCAGCCCAATGTTGAGCACAATTAGCTCCGTCAACCCCCGCGTGTTCATCAACCAGCCTAAAGCAGATGATTCTCGTGAGTTCATGCCACACACTCGCGCCGCTACGTAAGTGCCCACATACTTACCAATAATGGCAACTGCCAGCACTGCCAAACACAGCAGCCAAAGTTCTGGACGATTTAATAAGCCAATTTGGGTGCGTAAGCCACTGTAGGCAAAAAAGATAGGCAGCAAAAAGGTTAGGACAAAATCTTCCGTTTTTTCTGCTATCTCTCGTGTTAGCCCTTCATTTTTGGGCATGGCGGCTCCCATCAGAAAAGCCCCAAAAATCAGGTGAATTCCAATGACCTCTGTAATCAGCGCTGAAGCCACCACACCCATATAGATGCCAGCCAGCGTGAGTTGAGACAATTTGCCGGTTCGCTCGTAGAGTTTGGCTAACCGCTTGAGGAATGCCCGCCCCAGGGTCAACATCAAGCCAATGTAGACCCCAGACTCAATCAGGGTGGGAATTGCTGCTGCCATGCTGTTAGTCCGAGTTACGGCGATCGCCAATGCCAACAAGCACCAGGCCGTGACATCATCAACCGCAGCACAAGTCAGTGCCAATGTCCCTAGCCGAGTGGCTTGCAAATTATTTTCAGTGATAATCCTCGCCAGGACTGGGAATGCCGTAATCGACATCGCTGCTCCCAAAAAACAGCGCAAATGCCGTAAAAGAAACGCTGGCATTGGAGACGAGCGGATATAAAAGCAGCGCCAGAATAGAGCCTAAAGAAAACGGCACCACAATACTGACATGGGAAATTAAAATCGCCGTTTCCATATGCCCTCGAAGGTACTGAGGATTTAGCTCTAATCCGATCAAGAACATGAAGAAAATTAGCCCTACCTGAGACAGAATGTTGAGGAAGGGAATGGTTTCAGGCGGAAATAGGGTAGTTGCCAGATTAGGAGCAAGTAAGCCGAAAAGTGAGGGGCCCAGCATAATCCCAGCGACAATTTCGCCAATGACTAGGGGCTGGCGAATCCAGCGAAATCCCAACCCGACCAGTCGAGATAGCCCAATGACCAGAAGCACCTGAAATAAAACAAGGACGATGGGACTAGACATCAGTTTAGAAAAATCAACAAGGGGCTACTAAGCAAAAAATCCTGAATTGGGTAGAGAAATTCATCCTGAATTCCTCAGATAAAGTATTCCATCAAAGCTCAGCAGATCGCAAAGCTCCAAATAATTCTTTCAAAATCCTGGTTTTATGGGGTTTTGGGGTGCGCGTCGCACGCCTCAAAACCCCATTGGCGATCTACTGAAGCTCGTTGTTTTGCAACCTGAGTGAGGGTGAATCAAAACAAGTCCTTAAGCAACACAAAAAATTAGCAGACGTTTAAGAAATTCCTGAGAGCATGAGAGGAAACGGTCAAGGATGAACTTTCCTAGGAGTTTGCCCAAACCCCATCAGGCAAACTACACTCTAATGTACTGCTCGGCCCTGGCATCTGTATTTTCCGGCACGCTTCCAAGACAGTTTCGCCAATAGATTTCTATGATTAGCCTTGACCTCAACAATCAAATTTCTCCGCAAAATTGGCAACCTATTATTCAAGACTTTGAAGCAGTGCTGGGCCAGCGCGGAGTGGTGCAGCGCCGGGAAGAACTGTTGGTCTACGAGTGCGATGGCTTAACTAGTTATCGGCAGCGCCCAGCCGTTGTGGTATTGCCCTGCACCACAGAACAGGTGGCGGCCGTTGTGAAAATTTGCGATCGCTACAATGTGCCCTTTATCGCTAGAGGAGCCGGGACAGGGCTTTCAGGTGGCGCATTGCCGATCGAAAACTGTGTGCTGATTGTCACGGCCTTGATGAAACAAATTCTGGAAGTCGATTTTGCCAATCAGCGCGTCGTGGTGCAACCTGGGGTGATCAACAACTGGGTGACACAAGCCGTCAGTGGTGCAGGCTTTTATTATGCGCCCGATCCCTCTAGTCAAATTGTGTGTTCTATTGGGGGCAATGTGGCTGAGAATTCTGGCGGTGTCCATTGTTTGAAGTATGGCGTCACCACCAATCATGTCTTGGGGTTGAAACTGGTGCTGCCCGATGGGGCGATCGTCGATGTGGGTAGCAAAATTCCAGAAATGCCAGGTTATGACCTGACTGGCTTATTTGTTGGGTCGGAAGGCACGTTAGGCATTGCTACCGAAATCACCCTCCGCATTCTCAAAGCCCCAGAAGCCATCCGCGTGTTGCTGGCAGACTTTACTCAGGTCGAAGCGGCAGGGCAAACCGTCTCTGACATCATCAGTGCTGGGATCATTCCGGGTGGCATGGAGATCATGGACAATTTCAGCATCAATGCCGTGGAGGATGTAGTTGCCACCCACTGCTACCCCCGCGACGCGGCAGCAATTTTACTGATCGAGCTTGATGGACTGGATGTGGAAGTGGCGGCTAACAGTCAGCAGGTAGAAGCCATTTGTCGGCAGAATGGCGCTCGCAACATCACCTCTGCTACCGATCCAACCGAGCGCTTAACCCTTTGGAAAGGACGCAAAGCCGCCTTTGCCGCAGTGGGCAAAATCAGCCCTGACTATTACGTTCAAGATGGCGTCATTCCCCGGACTAAGCTGCCCTATGTGCTGGCAGAGATTGAAGCCCTCAGTCAAAAGCATGGCTATCGGGTCGCCAATGTTTTCCATGCGGGGGATGGCAACCTGCATCCGTTGATTCTGTATAACAACTCAGTTCCGGGTGAACTAGAGGCAGTCGAAGCGTTGGGGGGCGAAATTCTCAAGCTCTGTGTCAAAGTCGGCGGCAGCATTTCTGGAGAGCATGGCATTGGAGCCGATAAGCGCTGCTATATGCCAGAAATGTTTAGCGAGGCAGATCTGGAAACAATGATCTGGGTGCGACAAGTGTTCAACCCTAAAGGCTTGGCAAATCCAGAGAAAATTTTCCCAACCCCTCGCACTTGCGGCGAAGCGACGCGAGCACACGAGCAATTTCCGAATGTAGAGCAGTTTTAGGCAAGATCTAAAAAGTAGCGAACTTTACATAATAAATTTCCTCTAATCAAACCTTAATTTTTTAGTCAAACTTTCAGAATTGGGCTACTGATTCGCCCTCAGATCAGGGCATACTGGAAGTCAGTGAAACTTGTAAGTGTTGATGGTTGGCAATTACAGATGCGCCAATCTACTGAGTTTTTGGTGAGAATGGCTGTTTTGAAGATGGCGATCGCTCAACAGAATCTGAGTAGACCAAATGCGGTCAGTAAATCTGCGGTACGGCTCTCGTTGGGAAACTGTTTCATCCAGTTAGGAGTCAGCGTCTACGAGGATCTACAGCGTACTCTTCAGGTCAGCTATCCTTAGTTTGTATCTCTAACGGATTCTAGAGGCTAAGCCAATGATTGAGATGAAAGTCGCTGGAATTGCCTTGGACGCGGTATCCCGTAGTCCTATTGTTCTGCTGAGGGATGCGACAGAACGTCGGCAACTCCCCATCTATATTGGGCAGGATCAGGCCAGGGCAATTATCAGCGCATTAGAAAACCAAGCGCCGCCTCGCCCGCTGACCCATGACTTGATGGTGAACTTCCTGGATGAATGGAACATGACGTTAGAGCGGATTGTGATTCATTCTTTACAAGAAAACACCTTCTACGCCATTTTGCAACTTCGTCAAGGAGAAGCCCGTAAAGAGATTGACTCTCGCCCCAGCGATGCGATCGCTCTGGCTCTCCGAACTAAAAGCCCCATCTGGGTGATGGAAGAAGTGGTGGCCGATGCCTCAATGCCGGTCGATCGCGATGCCGACGAAGCCGAACGTAGAGCCTTCCGAGACTTTCTCTCGACCATCCGCCCGGATGACTTTAAGCAAGGTGGACGATTTAGTAAAAGAGACGAGGGTTAAAGTCTGAAAGGGTTTTCATGCGCTATCGCCGGTTTGGCAAAACGAATTTACATCTGTCAGCGTTTTCGCTGGGAACGATGCGGTATTTGGCATCTGAGGACAATGCAGCCCAGACCGTAGAAAGAGCGATCGCGCTGGGGATTAACCACATAGAAACAGCGCGGGGCTATGGCAACAGTGAGCCGTTCTTAGGGAAAGCGCTGCAATCTCACAGGACAGCCCAAACATGGCATCAGAAAATTTACATCACCAGCAAAAGTCCGCCAACGCCAGATGCCGATACAATGGCGCGGAGCATTGATGAATCTTTGCAGCAGCTAGGCATTGACTTTCTAGACTGTTTTGCCATTCATGGAGTGAATACCTGGGAACATCTGGCATGGATAGAAAATCCTCAAGGGTGTATGAAGGCAGTACACCAGGCGATCGCCGATGGCAAGATTCGCCATTTAGGGTTCTCAACCCATGCCCCCTTAGAAATAATTTAAGGCGATCGCCACCAATCAATTTGAGTTTGTCAATCTCCATTACTACTGGTTTAACCCCCGCAATGCACCCGCCGTTGCCCTAGCCCATGCAAAAGATATGGGCGTGTTTGTAATTTCACCAGCTGACAAAGGTGGAATGCTCTACACACCGCCCCAGACTCTACAGAAGCTATGCCAACCGTTTTCGCCACTGGAACTGACCTATCGATTTTTGTTGAGCGATCGCCGGATCACGACGCTCAGTGTCGGCGCTGCCACACCAGATGAGTTGGCGGGCTTAGGGGAAATGGGCGATCGCGATCAGCCGCTCACTTCAGCCGAGGTTGAAGCGTTAGATCGCCTGCAACATCACCCAACTCAGACATTAAGCACAGATCTAGGTACAGATCTGTGCAGCCAGTGCTACAAGTGCCTGCCCTGTCCTGAAGCGATCAATATCCCTGAGATACTCAGGTTGCGAAATTTGGCAGTGGCCTATGATATGACCGCCTATGGACAGTACCGCTATGGCATGTTTGAGAACGCAGGGCATTGGTTTCCAGGACGAAAGGGCGATCGCTGTACCGACTGTGGTGACTGTTTGCCTCGCTGCCCAGAGCATCTCGATATTCCTAGACTACTGCGGGATACGCATGAGCGGCTGCATGGCAAACCAAAACGGCGTTTGTGGGGCTAGAGCTAGTTTGCCTGTGTCTCACTTATCTTGCACAAAGGGAACGAACCTGGACGGTCAAATTAAACTGATGCGTAATGGAGCGATCGCCTTCCCACCCCCGCCATTCTTTGAGTTGTAAGTCGGCAGTTCCGGCAGCGTGCGCCCGAAAGGTAAAGATACGTTGGCTGCCACTCCCAATTCCTATATTTGCAGGGGCAGCATATTCTGAGTTTTGCAGTTCAAGAATTTCATCATTCATACTTTGGATAGTCCAGCGATAGCCTGTTGTAGGGTTTTCGGTGAGCCGAACCGAGAAAATATCCCCTGAGTTAACCTGAATTGTCCTACCAGAATCGGCTTGGGTGAGAAATACCACTGACACGGGTTGGCTCCAGATAAATTGTTGAGGCGTGAGAGTCGGGATTTATCAATTTTCAGTTGTGGAATGCCCGGCAATTGAAAATTGCCACTTAGGAATTAGGAATTTTGAGAAGTCACAGACCTCTCAAAATTCCCTTTTAGCCTTTCTAATACCGATTTAAACAGTATTTTAGACACATCAAGTTTAGGAGGAGCTTGGCAATTTCAAGCCCGTACAAGAGTCTGCCGTATTTTCAATTTCAATCGGTCTAATCTCTCTAGAAAAGTGGAAATAGAAAGAGCGGTAGATGCAATGGTAGATGCAATGGTAGATGCAATGGTAGATGCAATGGTAGGTTCAACGGTAGATGCAACGGTAGATGCAAAGTTAATCCAGCGTTAGAGAGCACAAGCTACTCTGACGCTTCTAGCTGAGGTTAAGCTGGCTGCGCTGCGTAGACATAGAAGGCAACGCCTTCATTTATCCAGCCATCCCCCATGCTAGAAGTAGTGGAATACTGATAGCGCCAGGGTTCAACGGACACATAGCGATAGACTGGAATCGTTCCTTCGACCTGAGTTTCATAGGCATAGAAAGCGATTCCATCGTTTATCCAGCCTTCGCCAATGCAGCCTTCTGTAGAGTAGAAATAGCGCCAAGGAGAAGGGGCATGACACTGATAGACGGGCACAGTTCCAGGCTGGCTAGAACCAAAGGCATAGAAACTAATGCCAAGACGCTGCCAGCCATCTTGCACATCGGGGCTGGTGGTGTACTGATAGCGCCAGGGTGCAGTGGCGTAGTATTCGTAGACAGGGGCGATCGCCACCACAGGTTCCACCACCTCGTCTACTGCCCACATGCCAAAATCAATCCCGCATTCGCCGTAGCCGATGCGAAAGAAACCTGCTTCGCCCCAGCTTTCGCCCCAGCTATTTTTACAAATCCAGCAGCCCTCAGTGTCATCGTAACCGACTACAGAGATGCAGTGTCCGCCTTCTAAATTTCCAGAAACATACCGATAGACACCACCGCTGTAGTAATAGAAGTCGCTGTAGACGCTGAAGCAAGCCACAAGCGCGCCTTTGGTAGATAACCACGCTTTCATTTCAGCGGAGTCATAGATCTGGTGGTAGCCCTTGATCTGAATCGCCTGGTTTTTCCAGCTTGGAGATACAGAACAACCCTGATCGCCAGGTGTGTAAGGGAAATAGGATTCATTGGCAATACCGCCGGTTTGAAAGGCATAGAGGGCAGGATCAACCCACCAACCCGTACCGCAGCCGTAACCATCCAGACTGGCATAGCAATAAAATAGCTGAGCTTCAGACAAATCGATCGCCGAGCCAGGCTGATTCTTCTGCACTTGGTATGTGGCTTCAACGGTAGCAATCGTGCCAAAAGCAACACAGGAGCCGCAGCTTAATTGATCTTTGACCGCAGTCACATATCCGCCATCGCGTAGATTGTAGTACGCAGGATAGCCGAATGTTTGTCCTTTAGCAATTGCCGATCGCATAACCTCAGAATTCATCCAGGCAGTTTGTTCACGTTCTTGCAAAGATGGCTCGCTGTCAGCAGGAATATATCCCAGACGCATTCTTTTTTCGAGGGCAGACAGTTGAGAAATGCTGGTTTCACCAGCTTGCCACTGTGCTCCAGCGGCAGTAACAGCAGCTTGAATTTGAGTCGGGTTGATGCGGTCTGTCATGATTGTTTTCTGCGTGGAAAGATGCAGTATTTATAGAACTTAGAACTTAGGAACACAGCACTAAGAATTAAAACTACAAATCGTTGATATATTCATCGTGCCAAAAGAAATGGAGGGTTGCAGTACCCACGGGGGTACTGTTTGAACATTAGTTATAGATGTTTGGCTGAAATAGGCGATCGCTTAACCTGGCTCAAATCAGGTGGCTCAAATCAGATGGCTCAAATCAGAGCATAAAGACACTGGCTTGAAACTGGCATGGCAGAATAAAGGGAGTAATTTGTCGCCACTTGCCATGAACCCGATCGCCTCTACCTTGCTTTCTAACCCTTCCCAAACCGCTGACCATTTCGCGATTACCTTTGCGCTCTGTCCATT
>JAAUOQ010000142.1 GCA_012034795.1 Leptolyngbyaceae cyanobacterium CRU_2_3 | reverse complement strand
ACGTAGTTGCTCAATCGCTTGCAATACTTTTGTTTCTGCCCAGTGTTGCTTACCCTCTAGACGCATCTGAAGAGCAAGGTGCTCTAGATGAGGACAAACTTCATTAACAGTGAGAGAAAGCCCAGATCCTCCTTTGCGGCGTTCAATCATCAGCTTAACTGCTCGACGATAAATATCTGATCTCCGTTTAGGAAATGATTCATCCTCTAGAGAGATTTGTGCAATCAAGACTAAGAGAAATATATTTTCACAAAGCTTTGCTACTTCTCGGCTATTGCAAACTAAAGATTCTAGTTTATTGACAATGGACTGAGAATCTTGATCTGAAACCTTGCTGCTTGTATATCTTGCCCAAGCCTGAACAAATTGTTTTTTTTCATCAATACTTAGTGGCGCTACAGTGAGATGGTTGAAAGAATCCAGCAATGTTTGTACACTGCTGAACCCAACTATTCTCGAAGTCAAAACAATAGGCATTTGGGCATGATAAATGTTAGCCTGATTTATGATGATCCGAGTAAATTTCTGACGCTGTTCTTCTGTCGGGATTTCATCTAAACCATCAATTAGTAATAGAATCTTGCCCTCTGACATGTTTTTCTCAAAGAAGTCTGCTAGCAGTTGACTATCACTTCTACTAAAATTATCTTTCTGTAATTGATACTGAATCAAATTGATTAGGCTTTCATCAAAATTTGCTTCTAAAAGATCCCGACAAATCAAAGTAACTGGTATCCAAGGTTCATTCGGCAATGCGTCTAGAGGTGGGGATGTCTTTTGGGTTCTTAAAATTGTGTCTTGTAAATTTGGAGACAACTGACGACAGGCGTAACTGTAGGCAAGGAAAGACTGTAGAGTTGTCTTACCACAACCAGGATCTCCAACCACAGCTAATCGAGCACCAGACTTTAATTGATCACTAATTCGGCAAAGTTCATTTTGTTGTGAAGCCCAAATATGTGTCGCCCGATCAACCAGCAAGGCACTTGTGAAGCTTTCCCGAAGTTGCCAACCCATAGACTCTACGTCTTTTGCCTGACGCAGGGGTAAGTCAATGTAAAGCGTCTCAATATGCAGAGGGATCGATTCAGCATTGTTGCTTAGCAAGGGCAGTCTTGTAACACGATACCGCCTAACTTGCTGTTTCAGATATCTATCCAATACTTCTTGTTCGTTAGAAGAATTTTGTTGAGGCAATAGTTGCAACCAAGGATGATTTGGGTTGGTCGTTTGTTGGTTATGCAAGCGCAACTCTGGAAAGTACTTAAACACGGTCGTCACAGGAATCAATAACCCACCTAAGCGCTTGTTTTGTACGAGCGACATGCTAACAATTCCACAGACTTTTCCGGTGTCATAGTTAAGAACAGGAGAGCCGCTATGCCCAGGTCGAATTTCACCTGCCTGAACTTTAATCAGCGTTTTCTCTTGTTCTCGCGCCTCTCCTTCGCATTGCAATGTGACCGACCCCCCGTCCGGAAAATAGTCGGGATAGCCATAAATGTACAGTTGATCAAAAGGCCTGAATTCTTCACTCATTAATACATAGGGATGATGCTCTCCGATGGGAAGTTCTACCCGCAAAAGTGCCAGATCAACTTCTTCCAAAACTCGTTCTACTGTTGCAGTTGCCCATAATCGTCCCTGCCATAGGAGCCGAACTTTCTGCTGCTTCATCCCTCACTACATGAGCACAAGTCAAAATCTGATTTCTTGTGACAAAAAAACCCGTTCCTGATGCGGATTCGGAGGGAATAAGCTTAACCGTACAGTTTTGGAAAAGTTGAGAAACAGAGTGCTGCATAGGACAAAAGAACCGCTATGACTCAAAGTTTTCGGATGTCGATGACTCAGGGGTTTCAGATGATGGAGTATTTGTCCACTCCAGAGTAATTTCTAAGTTTGCTGTCCCTGTGCCTCGCACAATCGCTGCAACTAAAACTACCTTGTTCAACTTTGATAGCTAAGCCATACTTTATCGTCGCTTTCGTAGGTCTTGCAGCTTTAATTGGTGCCGCCACTACCTGAGAGATTTTAGCGATCGCTCTTCCAACAGATTCAAATTTTAGGATTTCTGCACTGACTCTTTTTCGCTCAGTTTCTATTACTTCAACCTGAGCAATTATGCCATCCCCCAAATCAACGGAGATCAATTCTGTTTGCAAATTTGAATCTATCATATGCATTATTCAGGTAAATTTATTCTCTGTAGTGTAAAATGATTAGCCTACTCTTCAGGACAATTAATATAATATTTAAATAACGCTTAAAGTCCTGTAATCTACTGAGATTCTACATAGCTTACTCTACGGTACTTTTTGGATTCAGCGTGGTGCAAATTTAGGGTTGAAACCTAGACTGAGGAGACAACCTTGTGACACACATAACTGAAAAGCGTTACAAAAGTGTTGCAACTGGGTGAATAATCAGTCTGTTTTCATATCTCTCCGTTATCCCCTGCCCCTTTATGGCCCTCTTTTTTGTATAACCTTATGAAAAATTGATTTTTAAGGCAATCATAAAGTGTCTCTACTAAAGCTAGAGTCTACTCACGGAAGCCATAATTCAAATTGGTGATTTGTAAGACTTGTACGCAAGATACCAAAATAGTGGAAGAGAAATTGGCCATAAGGGCAATACCAGTCCCAGGATAAAAAATATAACAGTTCTTAACTTTATGGAATTTCTCTTGTCTTTAGACATGAACTAATTAATCCCCCAGAATGTGTGGAATTTCCAAAGTCACAGTATTTCGCAAAACTATTTGGTAGAAGCCCAGGTTGAACTACAATTACCGGGAGTTTCAGGAAAGATTTAAATCGATTTAAGCCAGTTCCATCCCTTCTTTACTGCGTTGCCAACATCCTCAGCAACACCTTTAATGTCGTTGACCGTGCCTTTCAGTTCATTGCCAACGTCTTCAGTAACACCTTTAAAGTCGTTAGCAGTGCCTTTTAACTCAGTATTAACATCATCAACTATGGCTTTCTCACGCCTCAAAATTACATAGTCATTCGGATTTTTAATCAGCCTGAAGTTAGCATTAAACATGGAATCGCATTCTGAGGCAAAAGCTAGTGCCTTAAATTCTTCTTCGTCGCCATCAGCCCCAACCAAGCTAGCGCCTGTAACTACAGTTCCAACGACCGAAGGGGCAGTTCGTTTTAAAAGTTACACTGGGGCTAATTTTTGAACCAGGTGTTTAGTTCTAACAACCCAAACCCGATCACTCTGCTCAAGCTCTTCTTCTATAAAGTTTTTCTCCCAACAATGAGGGCAAAACGGGGGATTGTCCAGCATTACCTTCTCACATGCCTTACATTTTTTGCAACAAAATTTCCGGTATTCATGCTAGATACACTAAGGGAAAATACTGAAGTCTCCAGAATCTTAGCTTCTCACAGACAACCTCGGCAAGTCTGCTCTGGTGACTATAAGCTGAGCTACGCATCGATTGACTTTGAGTACCGTCCCACCGATCGCCCTCCCCCGACAGCTTAGACCTATCGATCTCCTATCGCGACGGTTCCTTAGATTGCCTTGCAGGTGCTTTTGTCCCCACCCGCTACTCAGAAGAACGAGTGCAAGACTTGTGAGCGGAGCCAGCTAACAACTACTGCACCGAACTCAAGACCTTCTCTGTTGAAACGTTGGGGTCTGCTTCAGGACTTTCGGCTTCTGAGGGCGGTACCACTTGCCAGAACTGGGGCAAATACTCCGACCAATGATCCAAAATCCGCTGAGCTTTAGCACTACCCGTGCGATCGGCATGAGCTTGAACCAGTTCCTTGAGTTGCTGTTCACCGGCTGGGGCGACGACCCGCTGCACCTTGACGATTTCAGGATTGACCTTGGTGGGGAAACTACCATCTTCGTCCAGGAAGTAAGCCAAACCCCCTGTCATGCCTGCACCGATATTGCGACCGGCCTTGCCCAAAACGACGATCACCCCCCCTGTCATGTATTCACAGCAATGATCGCCCGTTCCTTCAATCACCGCCTGCCCCAAGGAGTTGCGGACGGCAAAGCGTTCGCCTGCCTGTCCTTCAGCAAAGAGAGTACCGCCTGTCGCTCCATAGAGGCAGGTGTTGCCCACAATCACGTTTTCTGCCGGATCATAGGTGGCATGGGCAGGCGATTTGACGATAATTTCACCGCCATGCATCCCCTTACCTACATAATCATTGGACTCTCCCTCCAGGGTCAGGGTCATGCCGGGCAACAGGAAAGCTCCAAAGCTTTGCCCTGCCGATCCTTTGAAGTGGAGGGTGATATGTCCACCAAATCCAGTATCACCATATTGCTGGGCGATCGCCCTGACACCCGCGTTGCTACTGAGCGATCGGTATTCAGTAGATCGAGCGTCAATTCAGCAGTCCCTTGATCTTGGATGGCTGCCTGAATTTGGGGATGGGTCAGAATTTCGTCATCCAGTACAGGGCCGTTGCTATGAGCCGCCTCATGCTCTAGCCAACTGCGATCAGTGCGAGTATCGGGCAAGTGGGTTAAGCAACTCAGATCCAGCGATCGCGTCTTAGTCAGTTGGACGCCCTCCCGCAGTTTCAGCAAATCTGCCCGACCCACGATGTCTTTGAGAGACTGATAGCCCAAACGAGACAACAGCGATCGCACCTCTTCTGCCACAAAGTAGAAGAAGTTAACCACATGGTCTGGCGTGCCCGTAAACCGTTGCCGTAGTTTCTCCTGCTGAGTAGCAACCCCGACTGGGCAATTGTTGGTGTGGCAAATTCGAGCCATAATGCAGCCCTCGGCAATCATTGAAACTGAGCCAAAGCCATATTCTTCAGCCCCCATCAGCGCTGCCTGCACCACATCCCAGCCCGTCTTCATACCGCCATCTGCCCGCAGCAGCACGCGATCGCGCAACTTGTTTTCCATCAACACCCGATGCACTTCGGTCAGTCCCAATTCCCAAGGTACGCCTGCATGTTTGATGGAGCTAAGCGGCGATGCACCTGTACCCCCATCATGACCAGAGATCTGGATAATATCGGCATTGGCTTTGGCAACCCCAGCCGCGATCGTACCAATTCCCACTTCTGCCACCAGTTTCACCGAAACTTTGGCAGTCGGGTTGATCTGGTGCAGATCAAAAATTAACTGGGCCAAGTCTTCGATCGAGTAAATGTCGTGGTGGGGGGTGGCGAGATCAAGGTGACACCCGGCTTCGAGCGTCGGAGCATAGCGATATAAGGGCTGACCTTTTTACCCGGAAGTTGCCCGCCTTCGCCCGGCTTTGCCCCCTGAGCCATTTTGATCTCAAGTTGCCTACCGCTCATCAAATATTCGGGGGTGACACCAAACCGCCCTGATGCCACCTGCTTAATGGCAGAACTAGCAATATCGCCATTTCGGAGTCCTTTTAAGTGAGGAAATGCAGCAGACTTACCGGCACCATCCACATCATTGAAGACTTTGTAGCGCAACGGATCTTCGCCGCCCTCACCGCAGTTAGACTTGCCACCTATCCGGTTCATGGCGATCGCCAACGTCTCATGCGCCTCCCGCGACAGAGAACCCAGCGACATTGCCCCTGTACAAAAGCGCTTGACAATTTCCTCAACCGGTTCAACTTCTTCAATTGGAATAGAAGGGCGATCGTTTTGAAATCTAGTAAGTCACGCAGTGCCGTCAACGGGCGCTCTTCCATGTATTTCTGGTACAACGCATAGTGGTCAAAGCTCTTGTCTGCTACCGCTTTATGCAAGTACTTCGCCATTTCCGGGCTGTTCATATGGTATTCGCCACCTGGCTTGTAGTTAAAGAACCCATAGTTTTCCAGCTTCTTCGCGGTTAGTTCTGGGAAAGCCCGGCTGTGTAATGCCAGCACTTCATGAGCCAAGTCTGTGATACTCAATCCTCCTAAGCGGGAGGCTGTGCCTGCAAAAGCCAGATTCAACAGGTCACTGCCAATGCCGATCGCCTCAAAAATCTGCGCCCCTTGATAGCTAGATAGCAGGGAAATGCCCATTTTAGACAAAATTTTCAGCAGCCCCGACTCGATCGCTTTACGGTAGTTGTGTTGCGCTCCTGCCAAGCTAATTTTGTCCAACTTGCCCCGCTCCATTAAGCTTTGGGTTTTGTTATCCGCCCACCAATGACGCACGGTTTCCCAGGACAGGTAGGGACTGACCGCACTGGCACCAAAACCCAACAGACAAGCAAAGTGATGCGTACTCCAGCACTGGGCGGTATCCACAATCATCGAGGCTTTCATCCGCAAGCCTTGCCGAATCAGGTGGTGATGAACTGCACCCACAGCCAGCATCGGTGGAATATAGCTGCAATCTTGGCTCAGGGTCGTCGATTTAGAGTTGAGACTGAGGCGATCGCTCAAAATCAAGATTGTCTTACCCTGACGTACAGCAGCAGTGGCAGCCCGGCAAAGGCTATTGACGGCATCCTGGAGTCCTGCTGGGCCATCGACAATCGTGAACAGCGTTGATAAATCTGCTATTGCAAAACCAGACTGCCGAATCTGATCGAGATCTGCATCATTTAAGACAGGGGTTTGTAGCTTAAGCAGCCTAGCCCGTTCGGGTTTCACCTCCAGCAGATTGCCCCGCTCACCCAATTGAGTCACCAAAGACATCACCAAGCTTTCCCGCAGGGGATCGATCGGGGGATTGGTGACTTGGGCAAAGCGCTGCTTGAAATAGTCATACAGCAGGCGTGGCTTAGTAGAGAGGATCGCTAAAGGGATATCATCCCCCATACAAAAGGTCGGCTCTTTGCCTTGAGCGGCCATCTCCTCAATGATCATCTCCACATCTTCAGTGCTGTAGCCAAAAGCAGTTTGCTGGCGCAGCAGATCAGTTGCCTGGATTTGAGCTACCTCTGGATAAGGTTGTGGCTCAAGCTCCTGACGATTGGCTTGTAGCCATTGCCCATAGGGATGCAGGTCAGCCACCCGTTGTTTAATTTCCCAATTCTTAATCACCTCATGACTTTCTAGATCAACGGCGATCGCCTGCCCAGGTCCCAAGCGCCCTTTCTCAATAATGTCCGCTTCTGGAATGTTCACCACACCCGCTTCTGAAGCCACCACCACCAGACCGTCTCTGGTGATCACATAGCGAGCCGGACGCAGACCATTGCGATCCAACGTAGAACCCACCATTTTGCCATCACTAAAGACCAACAGTGCCGGGCCATCCCAGGGTTCTTGAAGCCCACTATAAAACTCGTAAAAATCTGTAATTTCCGGATGATTGGCCAGATCAGGCTGATTCAGATAGGCTTCTGGAACCATGATCATCATTGCTTCTAGGGGACTGCGACCTGAATGCACCAGCAATTCCATGGCGTTGTCCAGGTTGGCAGAGTCGCTAAGTCTGTCATCAACGATCGGCTTGAGATCTTCCAGGCGATCGCCCCAATAGGGATGAGACAAATCAGCTTCTCTAGCTCGCATCCAGTTAATGTTGCCCAACAGCGTATTAATTTCACCGTTGTGCCCCAAATAGCGCATGGGCTGTGCCAAATGCCATTTGGGCATCGTGTTAGTACTAAAACGACGGTGATAAATGGCAAAAGGGGTTGTATAAGCGGGGTTAGTTAAATCTTCGTAGAACTGTCCTAGAACGACCGATCGCACCATGCCTTTATAAACGATCGTTCGGTTAGAGAAAGAGCAAACATAAAACTCTTGTAGATCAGCCGGATTGCCCGGCGCAGTGTTAACGGCTTGCTTGACCCGCTTGCGGTTCCAGTACAGCAACTGCTCAAGTTCCTCCCCATGCACCTCGGCCGAATGCACTAAGACTTGCTCAATCTGCGGCTGGTTTTCTCGCGCCTGAGTTCCCAAAACCTCTGGTTTCACCGGCACAATCCGCCAACCCAAAACCTTGAGGTGGGACTCTGCTAAAACTCGTTCCACGACTTCACGGGCAATGGCAGCCGCCTCTGTTGATTGCGGCAAAACACCATGCCCACACCCATTTGATCAACCGGTGGCAGCGCAACGCCTTGCGACTCTAGCCAGGTGGTCAACAAATTCCAGGGTACGGCAGTCATTAAACCTGCACCATCGCCGGAATCTTGGTCAGCACTACAGCCACCCCGATGCTCCATACAGGTCAAGGCTGGCAAAGCTTTAGCAATAATGTCATGACTAGCACGCCCCTGCTGATCGGCAATAAAGCCAACCCCACAAGCATCGCGCTCTTCCACAAGCCAAGGTTGTCCGGCATAGCCTGCTGTTGATCCCTGATTATTTTGTATGGACTGACTCACGCTTTTGTTACTCCTAGTATTAAATTTGCTCATTCAAGGTGTGGCTAAAAGTTTTAAATAGAAATCCTTTAGGCATCATCCAGGACATTTTCTCTAAGCAGTCATTTGCAGTCATTTAAGGAATTTCAACCCGCTTCTCAATCCGCCTCATCCCATGACTTGAAACCATGAAATCCCAAAACAGAGGGTAAATCCGAATCCTCTGCTACGAAGCAGAAAAGTTGAAACATGATGGAATTTACACAGACGAAACCCATCACTAAGAGTCCGCATAGTCAATTTACCCTCAGCCTGCCTGATGAATAAGAGTACATGGGGAAACAGAGAACCTCACTTTGTAGCTCAACCATGCCCAAAGCTAGGCTTCTTGCATCAACCGATCGCAGAAGTCACTCAAGGGACAGAGTAAAAATCTTATAGAAAGTGTATTGCCTTGACAATCCCTCATGCTTGTATCGGATGGGGCTAACCTGCAAATCTGGCTTGCCTGAACCATAGCCCATCAATCAGCGGATTAAGTAAGCTATCACCTGGATTGATTTGCAACGATCGCACCTCCGTAGAGCCAGACATCATCATTAGTTAAAGCTGGATATCTCTAAAACCCTTAACTACTAAAACCCTTAACTACTAAAACCTTCCACGACTAGAACCTTCCATAACTAAGCCTGAATCTCGAACCGAGTTCAATTCTTGAGCTTCTCGCTATCTTTCTTTTATTATGCGACTAAACGTGATTTCTAGGCTGCTCAAAATCGCTATTGCTTGACAGTAAGTAAAGCTCAGGAAACGTCCGCTGCCCTAACAGGAGTCGCTGAGAAGCCCGCGCTTTGAAGCTAGCATCAGGTCGGAAGAATGTCACCCAAACAGATCGCCTTCTAACATCAGTAGCGTTCTGCTTTTACCAAACATCAGATCTCCCTCGGAAGCATCAAGTTCCACGAGGTAGATCCAAGTGTTTGACTCTAGCTCGTAGCTGCGTACAATTCCAGCACCGCCGATAAAATGCACCTGTTCCCCCCGTTTAAATCTGGGTTCTGGTGAATCTGGCATAAGACTAACTTAAACTCCCTTTGCAGAAATTCCCTTTGCAGAAATGAGGTTCAGCTACATCGGCGTGAATAAGCGATCGCTCGGATCAATGAAGTTTTAGAGAACAGATAAGAGCTAACAATGTTCGCTTCTTCAGGGCTAAGGATTTGTCGATGAGAAAGCTGGTTGACAAGCTGTTGAACTAGATCAGTATCTTCTAAATGGAGCAGGGTGCTAGTTTGGGTTTCCTCAATTAAAGCCCATAGGTAGCGTAATGTTGAAGAGTTCATAGCTGCCACCTCATGCTTGCCATCTATAGATTTAATTATTTCT
>JAAUOQ010000141.1 GCA_012034795.1 Leptolyngbyaceae cyanobacterium CRU_2_3 | reverse complement strand
CGGCTTCGCATCCCACCCAATTGTGCTGAGTCATCAAGTATAGCGCTTCGCGCTTGTGATAAAACCAAAATATTTTTTGAAAGCCTCGCTCCGCGAGGCTTTCAAAAAATAAGCTGTACTCTATTCAATTGAAAATTGCTATGTTGAGCCGCAAACCGCTATACGCTGATTTTGCTGTCTGCGACCCCCCACGATGGTCGTCCGGGCAGCTTTTTGAGTCTGATGAATACGTCACGTGGCACTTCGTTACAGCTTCGCTACCTTTACCCCCTCTACTGAGTCTCTTTGGGAAGTCTCCGGCTTGCCCTGACTTTTGTCAAAATCTGAATTTGGAATTGCTGAGTATTAGAGAGCTAATAGGCGATGTAGTCGTTGGCGAAACACAGCCCAGTTGACGGGTTTTGTAATGTAATCTGTGGCTCCAACTTCAAACGCGCGATCGACTGAGTCTACATCATCTAATGATGTAATAATCATCACAGGACAATGATTCAACACAGTAACAACAGCAGTAGAAGTGGCATTTTGGGCAGAAACTGCTCCAAGTATTAGGTTGGATTGATTGTCTGACAGTGTTGCTGTTCCATCTTCTAAGGATCGAATTTCTGTCGATTGAATAGTCCCTGCAACAACCTGCCGCAGTTGACTACAGCAATCGAAACCATCCATCTCTGGCATCATGGCGTCGAGCAACACCATATCTGGCTGCAACTGGCGGTAGAGAATTAGCGCTTGCTCACCACTTTCAGCCTCTACGACTCGATAGCCTTCCTTCTCGATCGCTCGCCGCAATAGGGTCCGCATTAACTTTTCGTCATCTGCAATTAACACTAGTGGAGTAGTGGGGCATGGGGTTGAATCAGCGAGATCGCTGATCTTTGATGGTTCAGAGGCAATAAAACGAGGCTGATTGTGCTGTTTCAGTAGGTCGAGGATATTCTCTGGCTGAATGGCGGGAGAAAACCAATAGCCCTGACCCTGCTGAATGCCAATTGTCTTGAGTTTCTGCACCTGGTTGAGGGTTTCAAAGCCCTCAGCACTAACATCGATTTCTAAATCTTGTGCTAGAGCAACGATGGTACCGATCAGCTTTGCGACTTCTGCATCTGTTTCTAGGCGGCTCACTAAAGAGCGATCAATTTCAATTGAGGTAATCGGAAAGCGGTGCAAATAGCTTAAAGAGGCAACCCCTTTGCCAAATCCATCTAAACAAACCTGAATATGGCGCGATCGCAGTTGCATCAAAATAGCGGTAGCAGCAGCCGGATCAACCATCAGTGATTCTTCAGAAATTTGCAACGTCAAACAAGATCCCTTCAGCGTATTGCTATCTAGGATGCGATCGATTTGGGGAATTAGATCGGGCTGCAAAAACTGACAAGTGGAGAGATTAATGCTGATTCCTAAAGTATGCTCATCCGATATCTGCATTTGCCATTGTCGCAGTTGATGGCAGGCTTGATTGAGCAGCCACCAGCCCAGTGGGATAATTAGCCCTGTTTCTTCGATCGCCGATAGAAACTCGGCAGGGTGCAAAATGCCCCTTTGGGGATGTTGCCAACGCAGCAAGGCTTCAAAACCGCGAATCCTACTATTGCCCAAGGTAATGATCGGTTGGTACTCCAGACAAAACTCCTGTTGCGCTACGGCTCGGCGTAAATCCGCATCTTTAAGAACGGCTCGCTGGAGGATTTTCAAGTATTGTTTGCTGATCAACTCAGGCGTGAAATTGGATTGAATAAAGCGATGTCCGGCTGTACCAAACTGCTGATTCACCTGCGAGTCTTTTATCAGGTAGCGGATAAATCCTGCCAGCCCTTTGCTGTCACCATTGTCAAATGCAGCTCCACAATTTGCTTCAGAGACGAGTTGCCTCAAATATGAGTGCTTTTCACAAATCACTGCAACCGGACGTCCGGAGGATAGCGCCGAGTAAAACTTGCTAGGAGCCACCAAGCCTTCCATACCAACATCAACGCTCACAAGCGATAAATCGCAGGCGGTCAAGGATTGGGGCAACAGTGCTTTATCTTGGTAGGGCAAAAATGACAGTTGGACAACCCCAACTCTTCGACCCGTTTCACACAAGGTTCTCGCTTGGGTCCAGCTCCGATAAATAAAAACTGGACTGGCTCATCCCGTAATTCCCAAGCGGCTCCCAAAATCGTTTCCATATCATGACAACGTCCCATATTCCCCGAATAGAGGACTGTGAAGGTGTTGACTAAGTCGTGTTGTTGGGCAAACGAGTTTTGCTGTTTAACGAGCGGCTTAATCCAGGTTGGATCAGCCCAGTTATGGATGACGGTAATCTTATCTGCAATTTCAGGAACTCTAGCCGAGATCCGGTCTTTCATCGTTTCGCTGGGAACAATTACTGATTCTGATCGCTTCCATACCCGTTGTTGACAGCATTCCAGAATCGCACCAGCCAATGGTTTTCTGAAACAACTCCCAATTCTACGGCGACATCTGGATAAAGGTCATACACCAAACAGGCATAGGGCATCCGAAATAGCCAGTTGGCAAGATAGCCCAAAGTTTGCAGATAGGGAGGTTCGCTGACAAACAGCACGAGATCACCCCGATGTTGCGAGTTCATCAAATAAAAGGCGGACCGTAGACAGAACAAAACGCTGCTGATTGTTCGTCCTAGCTTACGGCGAGAGTGCGTGATCCGCGATCGCTGAATTGAGACTTGTCCGACCACTTCTGTTTGGGGTGCATCAGGGGTTTGGCAAGCATAGCTGGGCTGTCCCGTAAACACCTGTACTGACATCCCTTGTTGGGAGAGGTGAGTGGCTAGCTCTTCAATAAATTGTCCTGTCGCAGCAAAATCAGGAGGATAGAACTGGGTAATGATGGAAAGTTGAATTTTGTCTTTGATCGGATCTTTGAGCAGTTTAGACGAAGGCGCTAGAGTTGGAGCTATAGCATCGATCGCATCTGCTACAAGCGTATCTTGATCGGGGCGGTTCAACATGGTCATCTTCCTGTCATCTTCCTTCAAGGGCTGGCAAATAGCTTTCTTGAGTATTGCAGTGCAATGTCTGCGATCGCGCTTGCTTACGCGCTAAAACCCTGTATATGTTGCGCGATTATGCTTCAAAACACTAAAATCTCGCTTCATAAAAAAAGAGGCACAAGCCTCTCTTTTTTATCCCAAGGTTGAAAAATGGGTATTTATTCAGGCAATGCACCATGACGCTGCGAGGAAATCAGCTTCTGTCCGCTGCGAAGCAATTGTTTGCCAGCCCACCAAAATGCTAGGGCAATCAATCCCATCGTTGGTGAAACTTCAAAGGGCACTTGAGCAAGCGTCTTGGGATGCTGCCCCAAGTTTGCAGAGGAGTTAAAAATAGCATTGAAATTCTCTGGTCCCAGATCTACCGCAATCATGCCGTCGTTAAAGTCATTGTCACTGCCTTTGCCTAGGATATCTTCAAAGCCCATGATTAAAAACGGTTTACCATCCTGAGTGGTCGCAGGTTTGGCATAGGTCGCCCAAAAAGCAGGGCCATAGGGGTTGTAGGGGCTGCTAGGATTCAAACGATAGTCTGAGTTTAACGGTGCTTTGCTAGGGTCGTTATTTGGGTTGAGGATGAAATTGAGTTGTGAACCGCCTTTAATTGTAGAAAGCTGAACCCAATCCCCCCTATACAGCGGGCCATCTGAGTTGGGTGATGTCGCATTGCCAGCATATCCAGATAAGTTTTGAAAAACAGTGGCTTGACCATTGGTTGCACCCTGAGATTGGATTTGAACCTTGTTTTTATATCCTGCCCCTTCATTTAAATAGGCAATGCGAGGGGCATAGTCATAGCTCAAGTTAAGCTGCTTACTATCAATTACCCAGAGCTTGTTCTGCGAAAAATTGAGTGTTTTTCTTTCAACGAGTCCGGTTTCAGAACCTACATCAGAATAGTTACCGAGGATAAACCAGGTATTTTGGGGATCATAGTGTTGAATGGAACCCACTGTGATTCCGGGATTTGTTTGATCAATAGAATTGAGGGTTAATGGCATAGTTTGTTAGATGATTTTTCAGTGTTTTTCTCAGCTAAATTGGATATTCTCAAATTATTAGCTCTGATGTTTCAATCTCAGTTGAGAATGCCAGAATCGCATCATCCGTCCGCCACCCCAAGTAATAATCAGAACCACTAATCCTAAAGATGATGCAAAGTCGAAAGGAACTGGAACAGGAGGATTGGATACCGCGTTTGGAGGTGAGTTAGGAACGAGTTGATCTGTGGAAGTTGATGTGGAGCTAGAAGTTAATTCTGGTGTTCTAGAAGATGTTTCAGAAGATGTTATAGAGGGTGTTCCAGAAGATGTTGTAGAGGGTGTGCTACTACCATCAGAAGGAGTGCTAGAAGTTTCGGTTGTGGAGCTAGTTGGAGTACCGCCAGAGGAGCCAAAACTTGGAATACTTGAACCACTACCATCTCCCTCAGACTGAAAAGAGGTAGTCGAGATTGAAGACGAAGTGTCTCCTGATGTGAAACCTGATGAGCTACTCAGCCCAGATCCACTGGCTGAGTTGCCAAACTGCACACTACCTGAAACTGCGGATAGCTGGAGCATACTATCCAAGGGCAGATCCGAAGATAGGTACTGGCTAAAGTCACCTTGCGAACTCGCTGAAAAATTGACGGGTTGGTCAACTGCTGTAACATTTTCTAAAGGCACGGTTGTTTGTGATTTAACAGTCCAATCGAGCAGTGTCACACTAGCAGAAGTATCGGTCATTTGTGCCGCTAGTTTGCTGCTATCTACTAACCACAAATCACTATCCACTAAATTGACAGCCACCTGAGTTTTAACGCCAAATTGTGCGTAGTTATCAGGGGTGGGTGCAATAGAGTCAGATGTGT
Organism: Leptolyngbyaceae cyanobacterium CRU_2_3; assembly: GCA_012034795.1. GTDB lineage: Bacteria > Cyanobacteriota > Cyanobacteriia > Elainellales > Elainellaceae > Drouetiella. The sequence goes on along the minus strand of JAAUOQ010000141.1, from coordinate 4,792 downwards.
AAGATTCTACAGGAGCAACGGTGGTGGAAGCCATAGGATAGGTAAGAGATGAGGTAATTGAGAAATAGATTAGAGATTGTTAAGCAGTGATGCTTCTATTGTCGCGGCGTGAACCGATCGCTCTGCTTCAGGTATGGATAAAGTCATTTCTGAAATTTTCCGACGTTTAATGGACTGTGCTGGGTTGCCTGCGTAGATCGTCATAGGTTCGAGCGATCGCCCTGCCACACTTCCCAAGGTCAAGATTGCTCCTTGTCCCACAACAACACCAGGACCAATCAGCGATCGGGCAGCAATCCAACTACCTTGCTGAATCACAATCGGTGCGGTTTTGAGTTGAAAGTGCGGGTCGCTCCAGTCGTGATTGCCCGTACAGAGATAGACGCCTTGAGAAATGCAAACATGGCTCTCAACGGTGATAGTTGCCAGATTATCCAACCAGGCATCTTCGCCAATCCAGACAAAATTGCCCAGTACTAAGCGCCAGGGAAATTTGACCCGCACCCCTGGTTTAATGCGAACGCCTTGTCCAACTTGGGCACCGAAGCGTCGCAAGATCCAAACTTTACAGATCGAAGGGGTGAAACGGCTTTGCACTAGCGTAGATCCAATGATATACCACAGAAGTTGCTGCCAATAAGGTGCGCCCGGTGTATAGGTATTTAGGGTATAGCGGTTCAGGTACATTTCATTTACAGTGCTCTACGCGGGAATAGAGAGTTCAAGAGAGAATTCAAGAGAGAATTCAAAGTTTTGGATTGAGGCTTGCCCCAGTTTTACCAGTAGCTATCCAGACCAACGATCGCACTACATCGCGGGCAACACGCACTTTAGATTCGGGGGCTTTACCCGACGGGACTGCGAGCGGCGTGAACGTAATCCCGTGGCTACCCAAAACGACTGTAGCAATGGCAACTGCTCTGGGCATGTGGTAGTCCGAAGTGATCAAGTAGATGTGACGAATATTGCGCTTTTCTAAATCACCGACTAGTGTGGTAAAGTTTGTCACCGTATCTACAGCACGATAATCCAAATGCACTCGTGTTTCTGGTACCCCTGCACTCTGAAATACTGATTGGGCGTCATTAGGACGCATCCCTGAAGATACCCAAATCTCTAAATTGGGATGAATAGTGGCCAATTCTGCCGTAAATGCTTCTCGTGCCGGACGTCCACCCAGTGTCAAGATGGCTTGAGGGCTAGGAGCTTGATAGGCTGCGATCGCCAGGCGCACTGGAATGTAGCTGATCACAACTATGGCTACCAAAGCTCCAATCCATCGAAATACAGGAGTGGAGATGTAAAAAACTAGATGATTTCCGAATGAGCAATGTCTTTTGTCAGAGCGGCGAGATAGAGTCATGTGCGGAGAATCACAATCGTTGGGCTGGAGTACTTTTCAGTATTGAGGAGGCGTTCTTGCAATCGTATCTGCGGAATTGTTCAACTTCCTAGCAGATGTATAACTTGTGATTTATGATGTCCCTGAAGAGCAGAAAAGTAGCTCCACTGTAAGATAAAACTGCGGCTCAGGCACTCGTAAATTTACGGGTAGAGTAGCGGTTATGTAGCGTAAACAATACCGTCAATAAAGCATGAGCCGCGCTATCTACTGGAGCCAGCGTTCCTTGTAAATGTTTAGAAACAGGTTTGAACTTAGCATTTCCAAGTTGCCCTAGTAGATCGTAAATTCTCTCTAAACATCCCGGTTTTCCGCCCACTGCGCGGTCAGCAAACCAGGATTTTGAAAGGATTATTTAGAGCTTTGCGATCTACTGAGGCTATCAACTCTAAAAACTATGGGATAAACATAATGTATAGATTTAGTTTTGATCAAAACAAGCATGATCTTAGACATCTGGGTTTTAACCTGGAGCCATCAATATAGGATTCAGAGCAGGATTCAGAACGATGACAACTTCTTCTCATTCTTCCCCAGGTGATTCTCAAAATTTGATGGATAGTGCTTCTACGATTCCTGCTCCTGCCAAAGCGATCGCTAGCGGCAACCCCCAACGAACCTTGTTGATGTCTCGCCGCATCGGGTATAGCCTGCTAGCACTTTGCTTGATCGATTTAATTTATGTATTATTTCCTCCTGAATTTACCAACCCTGTCTGGGAATATCAAACTGTAGGTGATCTGATTAAGCTAGTTCCAGTACCTTTACTAGCGATGATGCTGCTTTTCTATGGAGAAACAGCATTACGTAGCAAATTGGAACGATTAGCACTCTACATTTTATCTTGGGCGACGCTGGTTATTGGGATTCTATTGCTACTCATGATTCCTTTAGTTGTTAGCGATGCTGCCCGGATCAATCGCTTTAACGATACCCAGATCACAACCCAAGTGACTCAGCAAACAGTTCAGCTAGATGCCACTAAAAAACAGCTAGAGCAAGCCACCCAGCAGCAGCTTGCCAGCCTTGTCCCTCAGCCCGACAAATCGGGCAACTTACCAGATGTGCCCAAAACTCCGGCACAGGCTAAAACTCAGATCTTGATCAATATTGATCGCGCCAAAACTCAGGCACAGACACAGGCAGATGAAGCCCGTGGCAATGTCCGCCGCAATCTGGTGAAAAACACGGTTAAGTTAACAGCGCAATCTTTTGTTGGTGGATTTACATTCATCTACATTTGGATTAGAACCAATTGGGCCCGTCGCGCTGAATCTTACCGCAACGAACCCATGCGTAGTTCTAGTTTGAGCCGTATTCCTCAACTCTTCAAGGGCAATCGGCGGCGGCGTCTCTAATCGTTGTACTACTCTTTACCTTATTGCTAGACAAGACATGACCGCACCCATTGTCAAACTCTTGCAGGATTTCAAAATTTGGTTGAGCGGCATTAGTCTAGGGCTAATTTTATTACACTTGCTGCTGATCTGGAAACTAACCGGACAAACGGATCAAATCTTGCTGAGTGGATTGTTCTGGCTGGCGATCGCCAGAAACTTTGGCAGCGACGGCAGCAACTTCAGTGGCAAAGTGACGGCATTGCCAGTACTGTCGGATTGCTGCTGATCGGAATGACATTAATCAAGAGTGTATCGTTGTTTTGGGTAGAAGCTTCCTTTCTCCGACTATTGCCAGGGCTGATTGCTGTGAGTTTAGGACTGCTGGCTGCTGGCTGGCGATTACAGCAATTTTGGCGGGAATTTCTGCTGGTAGTGCCTCTCATTTTACCGAGAGGACTCCTCTTACATAGCTTAGAAGCTGCAATCGGATTACCCATTCGTACCCTAACGGCACAATTTTCTAGCTTCATGCTGCACTATTTCGGATTTACTGTGATCCGTCAAGGAACTGTGATTGAGTTGCCGGATGGAGCCGTCGATGTTTTGTTTGGCTGTACTAGCATTCCAGCGTTGATTCTGCTATTGCAATTAGCGATTCTGTTCATCACGTTTTTTCCGATCATCTCTACTCACTACCTTCTAGTACTGGCTGCTGCTGCGACGATCGCCTGTGTTGTTAGTAGCTTACGTGTTGCCTTACTCGCAGTTGTGGTGGCAGATGCATCTAGCTTTGCCTATTGGCATGGTGCTCAAGGCTCACAAATTTTCTCCACAATTGCAATCCTCCTCTTTGGTGAGTTTTGTCGCTCTCTCCTCAATCGCGCACAGCTTCCTCCGAACTCTCCTGCTGCTGAACTCACAATGAACGAATGACTTTCCCACTTCGCCTCCCTTTACTTCAACTGGCTTGCCTGAGTATTTTCCTGACATTAAGCAAACTAGTACTTGATCCAGTAGCTGGTCAACGTCCTTTTGCTCCCTTTTCCTTTCCTCGAAGTATTCCGATATCAGGATGGCAACTTGTTGATAGCCAACCGCTTGGGGATCGCCGATCTAATTTACCGAAATATAACAGGGTAATTGCAGGGCAACAATATCTCTACCAGCAAACTGCTGCTCAGAAAACCCGACAGCTAGAGATTGAAGTTCGTTATGTGGTGAACACAGATGGCAATATCTTTCAATTGATTAAGGAACAAAAAGCGATTGCCTTGAAGACTTCTCCCACTCAGGTCAAAACCAATATTGGGATTTATAGTCGATTTACGGTTGATCAGCAAACTCATCTGACAAGCTGTATTAATCCGCGCGGTACCAGTACAGTTACGTCTGAACAGTTTCTCCACAATCGCTACACCCATGATGGGCAACTCGATCGCTTATTCGCTTGGAGTCTGGGACAAAATAGCCTGTTGGATAAACGTTGTCTCTGGGTTGATCTTTCCATGTCTGCTGAAACCCATATGAGCAAACAGGTTGAGGCAAGTCTAGAAAAGGTATGGCGTGATTGGATGATGGTATGGCAACCACAATTTCCTCATCCTTAATATTCTTAACTAATTGTGATGATTCGCACTGGATTGCTAGCGATTGTACAGATCAACTGAATAATTTTTTACACCGTTTGCCACAACTCCCAAAATCGGGATATGGGCTACCTTCAAGCGATCTACCGTTTGAGTCAAGGCTTCAGCGCCATTGCGTTTACCGAATCCTGCCACCAAAACCACCCCACTCGTTTGAGCAGCAATTAGTCCGACATCTGCTAATCCCATCAACGGCGGTGTGTCATAGATCACCAGATCAAAGGTTTTATGAACTCGATGCATAAACACTTTCATCCGAGGAGAGGAGAGTAACCGAGTCGGATCAGGGGGACTAGAGCCTACTGAAACCACGAACAAACTAGATTCCCAAGCCAACTGTTGAATTACCTGGTTCAGCGGGATAGCTCCGCTGAGAAAATCGCTTAAGCCGATCTTGTCTGGCA
>JAAUOQ010000140.1 GCA_012034795.1 Leptolyngbyaceae cyanobacterium CRU_2_3 | reverse complement strand
GACAGGAAATTGAAAATCGATAAAAAATAATAGATGAACAAAGACAAATTTCACAAAATACACTTGAAGAAGATCTTAAGAGTTTTGAAAAACAATTTGAATTTTTTACTCCCAGATTAGCTTTTGGTAGATTTGTTCAGGATGTTGATGACACTGTTAAGTTAATTTTCTGGGATCAGTTTAATTTTACGGAACAAAGACATACTGAAGCATATGCAGCAAAGGCCGATGCCCTAAAAATGGTGAAAATACAGTAGAGGCCACGAAGATTTTCAAAGAAAAGCCGCAGTATCTAAGAGTGAAATAGTTGATTATAACTCTGAATTAAATGTAAAGTATGGATTAGCTAATAAAAATACCCAAAGTTATTTCGATACTGAGGGAAAACTGCGATGGAATAAAGATTCAACAGAAAATAAAACTGTTTTTTGCTTTTTGTTGAAGTTTTCCAAGAAACTCAGAAATTTCCTGATCAAAGCCAAACAAAAGTCACCAAAAATACTCTCCACTGTCTTAATCATGGAACCCAAATGGGTTGGTTAATTGACCCCGATGAGCAAACTGTTCTCGTGTATCTTCCAAAGCAGCAACCGGAAGTATTTGACGAGCCAGAGCAAGCTCTCCCAGTTCCCTCCTTCGTCAGTGAGCTAAGTCTGAGTGTGAGATCTGTGTTTGGTTGGTTATTAGAGTAACGCAGCATTGCCTACGTTTCTAATTTCACATTTCTAGTTTCTATGCCCATCCAAACTGCGAGGGTGTAGGCCGCAATTCCAAATTCAGAACGAGTTTACGCCATTTTAGCCTGTCAAGGTTCCTCAAGGAGGCTTGATTTGGACGAGATATCAAGGGTTCCAGCCTCTAAAATTTTTGAATTTGGAATTGCTGGGGTGTAGGTGCTGGAAGAGCACTTTTCAACAGCGGCTAACATTCTGGCAAGCCCAACGGTATGCTATCAGCTTATGTGGGTTCAAGCGGCTTGGGCAATCCGACAAAAGCTTGTAGAATCACTCAAACCCTCTCTAAAACTAACGCTGAATGCCCAGTTCTGCTGCTTAAATTATTTTGACACTCTCCAATTATCAAGAAAAATGCTCAGCCAACCCCCTCCCACAGTAGCTTGTCAGATGTTCGGAATATCGGGATTAATACGAAATCAGTCCTAAAATAATGCAAAACTCGCAAAGGGCAGTTTAGCGATCAATTTGTGTTCAAATTTGGAGGGTAATGTGAGGAAGTGGTCAGCCGAATTCAAAAAAGTGAAGGTGAAGGCGAAAAATGGAGCAGTTGAACTTAATAAAGCAGTTTTTGCCCATGTCCTACTGATTGGGTTCCCAACAATTCTGATTTACTGCCTGGGTTTGACCGAACGGGAACTCATCAAGCTACACCTCGCGATCGCTTTATTCTATAGCTTTGGCGCTTTCATGCTCTTGGTAGAGTCTTCCACTGCGATGTTCAGACGCTACGCGGTTGAGCCAGATCAAAGCAATCTGCCGTCTGGCAAATTGGATCAGGTCTGGGGTTCAATCAAGTCTGTTTTGGGGATTGCAGGCTCCAGGCATCCTGGGCCCAGGCGGAGGTTGCCTCGATGCTCATTCCTCATTGCTGCCTATCTACCGAATGAACAACACATTATTCTTGAAACTATTGAGCATATTCTCCTGAATATTCCCCGTCCTGAAGCAGGACTGGAGGTGATCTTAACGTACAATACCCCTGTGGATCTGCCAGTTGAAGAGGATCTCCGCTACTTAGCTCACCTCTATCCTGAGCTACGCCTTTTGCGGGTTGAGGGCAGCCGTTCTAAAGCAGAGAACCTCAACGCTGGCTTTGAGATAGTTACTGGCGAAATCACCTGCATTCTCGATGCAGATCACCATCCTGCCTCTGACTGCTTTATCCGAGCCTGGCACTGGATTGCTCAAGGCTACGACGTAGTACAAGGGCGGAGCATCATCCGCAACCACAACCGCAATTTTCTTACCCAAATTATTGCCGTTGAGTTTGAGATGATCTATGGCATTGTTCATGCCGCCAAATCTTTTTTGACTGACTCTAGCATTTTTGGGGGCTCCAATGGCTACTGGCGTACCTCAGTACTTCAAAAAATTCGCTTTAATCCGCTCATGTTGACTGAAGATATTGATGCCTCCATGCGGACTTTGCTCAAAGGCTATCGGATTCTTCACGATCGCAGCATCATCAGTACAGAACTTGCTCCGGCTAACCTTGGCTCGTTTTGGTTTCAGCGCAAGCGTGGGCCCAGGGGTGGCTGGAAGTGGGGTTGAAATATCAGCAACAACTCTGGACATCCAACAAACTAACGCTCTGGCAAAAGCTGTTTTGGACTTATTTACTCTACTACTGTGCCTTCTACCCCCTAGTTGCCATCCAAATTATTTCCCTGGCGTTGAGCCTATCACTACATCACAGTTCAATTCCCATCGCTGTTCGCGATTACCTTTGGTACAGCACTCTGCTTTCAGGCTTTAGCGCCATTTACCAAACTGCTGTAACTGCAAAAATTGCCCACACCCGTTATTCGATCGCCCATTACCTGAAGCATCTCCTGCTACTTTTTCCGTACATTACTTTAAAAAATGTGATTGCGATCGTCGCGGTCTATGATTTTCTGCGAGGCAATAATGATTGGGTTGTTACTCCACGAGGCAAACAGCAGCGCGATCTTGCCCTCCTTCATCAAACCCCCAGTAAAGTTCTAGACAAAGGAATCTCGAATTGAAGTCAATATATTGAAGTCAATATATTGAGAGCCTTCTATTGCGTCTCACTGCCGCTTCTCACCGCTGGTTATTATTGACCTATTTCCTCAATTGCCAGGGCGATCGCCCGTTCTTTTTGAGGATCTTTGCCCTGAGCGTACTCCAGTTGGAAGGGCACTATGACATCGGGCGTAATGCCAATTCCCTCTAGGCGAGTATTGCCATCCACATACACATCGGCATAAGCCACATATAGCAGGCTATGATCTTGCATCAAGAATGGGCGACCGGCGACAACCGCTCCTACGGTTTTACTGCCCACAACTTTGCCAATGCCGTACCGTTGAAACCCATAGGCCAAAATTTCTTTGGCACTACGGCTGCCCTCGTTGACCAGCATAACGACAGGTTTTTTCCAATCGGCATCATGGGTGTAGCGCTTGCCGTTGCGGAATACACTGGTAATGCTAGGAGTACGCCCTGTATAGAGGTTGAGGAAAGTTGCAGGTGTGCCACCCCAGCCGTCTCGAAGATCTAAGATCAAGGCATCAGCATCTTTCAGCCGACCGTAAAACAATTCGTTTTCTAAAATTTGCTGATATTGCTCTGAACCACAAGACCAGATATGGATGTAGCCAATTTTTTGGTTGTTTCGCTCAATCACTTGGACGCTAGCAGACTGGGCATCAAAAAACATTTGAGTCGCATCAAACTGCTTGGGCGTCACCTGAATTTGTTGCTGAACTTCAGGCGATCGTTGAACCTCCAACGTTAAAGGGTGATTGGCTTGACCGACAAACGATCGCAGGGGATGGAACGGTTGTCCTTCTACACTGAGAATTTCATCCCCCACTTGAAGTTGGGCGATCGCTGCTGGACTGCCTTCCAAAATTGCTTTGATAAAGGTTTTGCCCTCCATCTCTTCAGTGAGAATGCCAATGCCGCTGTATGCAATCTTGCCTTCTGGGAAGGTGTCCTTTAACTGAGCTAGCAAGTCTGTATTGTTGGGTGCAAAAATGCCCAGTAGCTGGTAGTAGGCAGGCTCATCTGCCGTGTAAAAGTGGGTATGGGAAGTCTTCAACTCAGACAACATCTGGTTGATGCCGTGGGCGATCGCTTCGCGAGACTGAGCCTGAGAGATCATCGGTTTATACCGTTCGCGCATTGCTGGCCAGTCCACCCCATTAAAGTTGGCATCATAGAAGGAATCATTAATGGTTTGCCACACTTGATCGAACAGGGCAGCTTGCTGTTGGACTGGGGTTGAGCTTGCTGGAATGGAATAAGCGATGGAAATGAACCAACTGGTCAACACAACAGCTATACCCGTGAGAGTAATGATCGCGAATTTTCCCGCGAATTTGCCCAGTTGAGTGAACTGATAGCGTTGGCGCATAACCACATCCAAAAGTTAAAGACATCTGGCGTTTGCTTGTTCAGCCTAACGCACTTCAAACTGCTTGCCAGGGATTTAGTCTCTGCGCGCAGGAGTAGCCCCAGAAGCGGTACATATCAGTTCTGGGATGTTAATCGCCTGAAGTACTCCTAATCCTTTCAAAATCCTGGTTTTCTGACCGCTGCACGGTCAGAAAACCAGAATTTTGGGATTTTGGGGCGCGCGTCGCGCACCCCAAAATCCCATTTGCGATCTACTGATGCTTGATCTCTCTCTCCGGGTAGGTTATTCAAGTTGAATTGCTTGGTATTGTTAGATCTATAAACGGTAGACAGTTTGTGATCCGTAAAGGTTTGTTAAAAATATTGCTTTTAAGGGAGAAGTAACGATGAATATTCTAGCTTGGATCGTATTAGGTATTATCGCTGGCGCGATCGCTAAAGCTATCTACCCAGGGTATCAAGGTGGGGGTATCCTGGGTACCATGGTTCTTGGCATCATTGGTGCTTTTGTAGGGGGTAGTCTTTACACTCTGTTGACTACTGGAGCATTAGCCCTAACTGCGCCGGGGTTTAGCATTGGCGGCATCTTCATCGCAGTACTAGGCGCTATCATTGCTCTGTGGATATATTATGCAATTGGTCGTCGCAGCGCCCTCTAATCACACATAACACTTTGGGATCATGACCCATTTCAGGCTCCTGCAACCGCAGGAGCCTGAGTACTCGTTGATTTGGAGAAAACTTGAGCTTCTACCATTACAGTAGATGCTACAGCAGGATGAATATTCACTTGGATATTAGATCCTTTTCTAAGCTAAGGGATAGAGGGGATTGACGCCTCCTTTCTAGAGAAGGATCACTTTCTCTATCAATGGTTTAGTCTATTTCAGAATGGATTTGATCCAGAGAAATAGGCAGGGGTCAAACCGTGATTTAAAAGGGGCAGCGCAAAAAGAGTATGACTCAAGTGGTAATAGTTGGAGCTGGCCCAACGGGGGCAACGCTTGCACTCTTATTGGTACAACGCGGGATCTCAGTGCAATTGATTGAAGCATCCCGCAACTCTCGCCGGATGTTTCGGGGGGAAGGGCTAATGCCCAACGGATTAGAGGCACTGGAACAGATGGGACTGCTGCCCTTAATGAGCCGCATTCCCCATGCTCCGCTGAATGCCTGGGAGTTCTTCATTAACCAGCGATCGCTCTTTCGCGTGGAGGAACCCCTAGCAGTAGGGGAACAACCCTGCACCCTCGTTTCACAGCCCGCCCTTTAGAACTGTTGCTGCAAGCAGCAAGCCATTACCCTAATTTTGAGTTGGTTTATGCCCCTGTTCAGGATTTGCTACGGCATGAGCATCGGGTTTCTGGAGTTAAGCTGAGTGGCGATCGCCATTTGACTGCGGATTTAGTGATAGGTGCCGATGGTCGCCATTCTACCGTGCGGCAATGTGCAAACTTATCCCTAAAACAGCAATCGCAAAGTTTTGACATCCTCTGGTTTAAGTTGGCAGATAGTCCCCTGTTTGAATCTGAGAATGTCTTTTATTCCATCCTTCACGATCACCATGCCTTTGGACTGTTTCGTAGCGCAGAAGGCAATCTACAACTAGGCTGGTCCCTCTATAAAAATTCCTCACTGGACTGGAAGCAAGCCAATTGGTCTGAATTGTTTGCCGCTGCATCTCCTGACTGGTTAGCAGCGCATTTTCGGCAACAAGCTGCAACGATTGAGCGACCTGTTCTGTTATCTGTTGGGGTTGGGCGTTGTCCAAGTTGGTCTGTCCCAGGGCTATTGCTTCTGGGAGATGCGGCTCATCCCATGTCGCCGATTCGCGCCCAAGGCATCAATATGGCATTGCGAGATGTGATTGTGTCCGCTAATCATCTGGTTCCGCTCCTACATCAGAAATTAGTATATCCAGCGATTGATGCAGCGTTGTGCCAAATTCAGGCTGAGCGGCAGCCAGAAATTATTCGAGTGCAACAGCTTCAAGCGCAGGAAGCATCTCAAGGTGAGCTTTTGGCCCATAATGCTCTCCTAAGATCGGGGGTTAGCCATTCACCCCGTCCGTTCCGCCAGCAGATTCAGCGGTTCTGGCTGGCTCGACAGCGCCAGTTGCGCCAGGGAGTTGTGCCAATCCAATTGCTGGTTTAAATTCCATTGCAGACAGGCAAACTCAAGCTGATACCCCTGATGAAGCGATCGCAATTTTATGATCAATGGACTCTTTTCAGGCGATCGCAGTCAGCAATTTCACTGGCATCCCTTTCAAAAATTGTGGTTTTTATTGGCTGGGGTAATGGGGTTGTAGTAGCCGATAGTCCAGATTTTGGGAAGCATTGCCCACTCAAACGCCAGGAAATGCATCCCGTATTCTCAAATATTACCAAAGTAATAGTATCGATACTGGTTGAGATCGTGCATTGTACGACACAATAAGTAGAGGTTTATTTAGGTCTATATGAGTTTGATTCAAGAAGTCTTCATGGAAACAGATTGGGACGAGGGAGTCAGCGCTCGCCAACTGCGGGATCAACGAATGCAAGAACTGCAAGCACAAGGATTGATCTGCACGAGTGAAAATCTCTACAATGTGCAGGGGCAGCGAGTGTTTGTTTTGGTTGCCTCGCCGCCGCCAAAGGAAAGGATGTCTCGAAATGAGGGAATGCCTACACGAGAAGAGCGATCGGCTTCGGCAGATCCATCCTCTGCTCCTACCCGACCCCTTCCTCATCGTCCGGTTCGTTCGTTACCCACTTTTGAAACCCGATAGGCAAAGGTTTCATTAAATCTGCTGATGATGTATTCACCTGTAGTAATTGGTTGATATTGGGCAGGACAGTTGGGACTGACGCAGCTTGGCAGAGCCTCCACCCAAGTATCGTAATTTGGCCCAAAAAGTAAGGGATAGAGTATCGGGCTTTGGCGGACTGATTAATTGCTCGATGGACAGTGGATGAGAATAGGTTATTTGTCCAGCGAGCCATTTGATCTCCAATATTAACGACAAAAGTTCCAGGAATGGGTACTGCTGTAATCCACTCACCTGCACTATTCAGCACTTGCAATCCACCCACCTCATCCTGCATCAAAATTGTGAAGCATTCGTAGTCAGAGTGTGCCCCTGTACCGATTTGTTTTTCATGAATGGTGCCAGTTTGAGGTGGATAGTGGAGTAAGCGCAGTTGTGCCAGTGGCTTGGTAATTTTGTCCTCAAAATAGTCTTCTGGTAAGTCAAGCGCTAGCGAGAATGCCTGAAAGATTCTCCTGCCGAGTTGATAGAGCTCCCCATAGTAGCGATCGATCACCTCTCGAAACCCGGTAAATTGCTAGGGTAGGCATTTGGCCATAGAGGACTTTGCCTGCCAGAACATCGGGGTCATCGGCGGGGACTACTGGCTGAGTCCCTGGACAATTCTCTTAAACGGTGGAGTATTTTGCGTTTCGGTATGGACAATACATGGACAATACAATGTTCAAGACTGCGATCGCTTCAATGGCGATCGGTCTATTGGGTGTCTATTTGGGAGCGGCTCAGGTTGTATTTGTTGGGCCGATCGCCGGATTATTCAATCCTCCCTACGGTATGGATGTAGGTTTTGAACTGGGTGTAATTTTTGCAGGTGTTTCCTATTATTTGATTCGCCCTATCGAGTTAAAAAAGAGTCACCGCTAACTTCTAATTTTCGGCTAAATCCCATGTAAGCATTCATGTAAGCATTAGATAGTCTTATCTAGATTATTCAACGGCTACTTTGACTGCTGTTGTTACTGAAATCACTCATATCTTTACGTGAGAGGCTTACCATTACTAAGCCCCTTACATAGCATTTTTGAGAGACAGAACTATGAGTTTAAACCGTCTCTAAAATGCTATAAGTTAAGTCTCAAAACACTCTACTTAACCTGATTATCATTCTGCCTTAACCGTCTTTGCCTTTGCCGATTATGCCCTCTTAACCTTGGCTGGTTACGCTACTCTTCAACGCAGCTAGTGTGTTAAAGCAAGCATTTAGGGGTAACTAATATGGTGGCAAACGGAGTGCGGTTTCAGCTTAGACGCTGGAAGTTGAGCAATTGGAGAGCTTTTTTAGCTCTTGCCATTGCTACCGCTACGCTGATCTTCTCAGCTCCTGCGGTTTTTTCTCAAACGAGCACTGATATCAAAATTGATGGTTCCAGCACGGTTTACCCCATTACGGAAGCCGTTGCCGAAGAGTTTCAGAAACAAAATTCTAGTGCTAGGGTGACGGTGGGGATCTCTGGTACGGGTGGCGGATTCAAAAAGTTCTGTAATGGAGAAATTGATATTTCGAATGCCTCTCGCCCCATTAAGCAGGAAGAAATCGATGCCTGCAAAGCTAAAGGCATTGAATATATCGAACTGCCTGTCGCCTATGATGCGCTGACAGTTGTCGTGAATCGCCAAAATAGCTGGGTGACCAGCATCACGACTGCCGAACTGAAGAAAATGTGGGAACCTGCCGCAGATGGCAAGGTCATGAAGTGGAATCAGGTGCGTTCTAGCTGGCCAGATGCTCCGCTGAACCTCTATGGTCCAGGAACTGACTCTGGTACGTTTGACTACTTTACCGAAGCCATCAACGGCAAATCAAAAGACAGTCGCACCGACTTTACAGCCAGTGAAGATGACAACGTATTGGTGCAGGGTGTAGTGAGCGATCGCAATGCCCTAGGATACTTTGGCTATGCCTACTACGAAGAGAATCAGCAGCGGCTGAGAGCTATTCCAGTGGATGGCGGCAATGGTGCAGTTGCACCCAACCGGGCCAATGTAGAAAACGGCAGTTATACTCCTCTGTCACGTCCACTGTTCATTTATGTCAGTAAGAAGTCGGCAGAACGCGCAGATGTGAAACAGTTTATTCAGTTTTACCTGAATAATACTCAGCTTGTTAGTGAAGTGGGTTATGTCCCTCTGCCCAATGATGCTTACGCGGCTGTGAAAGGTCACTGGGAAGATGGCAAAATCGGTACTGTTTTTGCAAACCGCAATACAGTAGGCATTAGAATTCCTGAAATTCTACAGCTTGAGGCGGCCCGATAACCGTTTTCTGGATCTGAGTTTCGCGCATGGTTTAGTTTGCGATCGCTCTCTCTGGCTCATGTATTACAGTAGATCGCAAATTAGGACTTTGCGATCTACTGATTTAGAGTTGGGGGGAGCCTTTGCTTTTGATTTGCCCAAGCCTAAATTATTGACACTTAACCCTTGCCAGATGATTCGCTATTGCTCATGGGCACCTTGCTAGATCCCAAGCTAAATTCCAAGCTAAATTCCCAAAAGCGCAGCATTTCTCTGCTTCGTAAAATTCTCTTCCATCCCATGACTGTGATCTCTTTGCTGCTGCATGGGGCATTCTTATCTACACCACTGCCCCCGCCTAAAGAGGCAGAGCCTGAACCAAAAGAGCCAGAGCAGGAAGAAAGAATTTCTCTCACTTCATTGCTACCTCCGTCACCTGTGGCAGCACCAAAAGCCCCCCCTGTGGCACCCAAACCCCCAGGCGATCGCGGCTCCCCTAGCTACCGCTCCCATCGTAGCTGCTGCGCCTGCACCAGT